>JBAZOP010000055.1 GCA_041648665.1 bacterium
ACTTGCCCCCCACCACACGTCTCGTCGTCGATCTCGGTGCGCATATTGGCGCATTCTCGCTGCGCGCCCACCATGACTTCCCCAGCGCGATCTATCTCGCGGTCGAGCCGGAACCCGACAACTTCGCCCTCCTCCAGCGCAACCTTGCCTGGAACAAAACGCCCATTAAAGCATACTGCTGCCACCGCTGGGTAGGTCGGCTTGAAGATGGTGAAACTGCCTTTCTTCAACTCGCGCCGGGCCGGTCGGGCAGCCACCGCATTACCCGCACGCCCACACCCACCCCTGCCCCGCCACCCATCTCGCTGGCCGAACTGCTGCACCACACTAACACTGTTCCCGGCGACTACGCGCTGCTCAAGCTCGATATCGAGGGTGGTGAGTGGGATTTCTTCCGCAACACACCCCCCTTCCTGATCGCTGCTTTTGGCGTTATCGTGGGCGAACACCACGGCCCCCTTGACCGCTTTACCACCGAAATCCAATATTGTGAAGGATTGCAAAATCATGTTATAATGCACCACAATTACAGGGCACAGTGGGAGTTGGGCATTTTTGCCGCAGTCAAGAAAACATTACTCCCGCCACACGAAGGAGATATGCTGTGAAAGCTACAACGGTCGTCTTCATTATTACGTTTATCCTCGTTGTCGCCGGCGGCCTGCTCATGACCGCCAAGTACCTGAGCGATTTCCTGCGCCCGCTGCCCGATTGCATCAAGGGTGCGCTCATCGTCATCCTCTTCACCTTGTTCTTCTATGCGGGCTGGCGCATCGTGTTCAGCGAGGACGGCAATATCTTCCGCGGAGGGCCATTCTGATGACCTGGGAGCGTATTACACCAACGCACTATAAGCAAGCTGCGGACGGCTTCACCATCGAAGTCATCCGCGCGCCCATCGGCTGGCAGTGGTACATCTGGCGCGGCCCACAATCCAAACAATTGCTCATTGCCTCCAACCGCGACGCCGATGATACGGACAGCGCGCTGGGCCGCCATAAGCTCTACTACAACACGCACCGCGCGGCCAAGCGCGCTGCGCAGAGCGCCTTGACGGCACTTATACACACTGTGGGACAGGACGATGGCAGTAGTGACACAACCCAAAACTGAGCGCGAGCAGCAGTTGGAGCGCCGCCTCAAGACGCTGCAACATACGCTGGATCAAACTGTCGCTGCTGCACAAAGACTGGCGGGCCGCATAAGATGCTTGCCGCACGCCGATATAGATTCCGCCGTCAAAGAATACGACAGTGCAATGCGGAAAATTGCTATGCAGTACGTGCGCGGCAACTTAACTACTGACCTGGATCATCTCGTCATGCTCGTCGACAACGATCCGGTCCTGTTCGACCACGATGAGGACTACAGCGAAGAACCCTGGCGCTGCGCCTTTTGCGGCATCCATGCCAATGAATCCGACCCAATGGCCTTCCCACACGCCGATTGGTGTGACTGGATGCTAGTCATACGGTATCTGCGCGAGCACCCGGCACGAGATGTGCTCAAATTGCATCTCATCGATACTTGGGGATGGCCGGATGATAAACATCACTGAACTCAAAGACGCCAAGATTGTTGCCGATAACGAAGCCGCTATCGCGGACCTGGAGCAGCAGATCGCTTCCTTGCGCAGCATCGTAGGCACGCTCTCTGGCCTGCTGGGCATGATCGACGACATTGCCCGAAAAGCCAATCTTCCCGCGTGGCCCAGCATCCAAACCACGCTGCGCGAATGCGCTGAGCAGTACCTGCGGCGCGAACTGAACAACCATGATCCTGTGGTCCGGCACCTGATTATCCTGGCTTCCCTCGATCCGGTTTGGCCCACTAAAGTCGATGGCCGCGAGGCATGGAAATGCGCTATCTGCCACGTCATCGATGCACGCACCATGTATGGTAACTTCGTGCCCAGCAACCCAGTTACCTTTCCCCACGCCGAATACTGCGATTGGGTCAAGGCGCGCCGATTCCTCGAACTCATGGGCGTGAACCTGCCCACAGTTCGATACCACTTGCCCTCGCAAGCCGTAATAATCTTTGACAACCGCACCGAAACGCGAGGATACAATCCATGAAACTGTGTCTCATTATGATGATAGGCGCGGGCGAGGCCGACCTGCTGCAATCACACTTGCCTGCCTACATCCATGCCGTGGATGGTTTCATTGCACTAAACAACAACAACGACGCCGCCAGCCTGGAAGTCGCGCGCGCATACAATGCGCAGATCATCGACCACAACTGGGACTGGCGCTTCGACACGGCACAGAACCGCCTGATCGAGCTTGCCGAAAGCGCCGGCTATGACGCCGTACTCAAATCTGACCCCGACGAGTGCTGGTTCGGCGCACACATTGCCCAACTCAGAGCGGACCTGGAACACTACCTCGGCGTCCAGACGCCCTGGTACAACTTTTTTGGCGACCGCTGCCACTACGTCCCCTACCCACCCTTCTATCCCGATCACCATATGCGCATCTGGCGGCTCGGCCACGGCGTGCGCTATGAAAGGCCGCGCCATTCCATTCCCAACCGCGCGGCCCTTGGCTGGCGCGATCACCACGAAGTTCTGGTGCGCGGCGATATCCATTGCTACCACTATGGCTGGACGCGCGCGACCGAATACCTCAACTGGCGTATGGCCAACTACCGCCGCACCGAGCAAGGCCTGCCGCCACTCCCAACCGGCGCACCTGTGCCCGAAAGCGAGCGCCAGTACGCCCCGCGCGAAACCGTCCCATTCGTCGGCCTGCAACCCATACACCCTATCACAAAGGAGGTGATTGACCTTGACCGCATACGATGAGGACAACGAAAGGCCCGCCGGCCCCATGCCGCTCGCTGAAGCGCTCCGCATCATTGAACAGACCGCACAGAAGCTCCGCGCCCAACTCGCGCGCGGCACTGCACTTGCGCAACGTGGACATTTGACATACAATCAATCTGATCCATCGCCACAGGAGGACAGGCATGACGCAGATTGAGTATGCAATTATCACCATGCGCGGGATGGTCACCATCGAGGTGCGGCGCTGCACGGACGAAGGGGCGGAACTCATCTACGAAGGCAATATCTACGCCGGCCTTGCCAAGCTTGGCCAGGAAGGCTGGACCATACCCGATAGCGCGACCTTGCAGCAAGGCGCGATGTTTCTCGCCACCCGCGCCCTGGACCTGGATGATCCGCAGCCGCAGGAAACGCCCGACGCCAAACCCAAACGGCGCGGCCCGCGCACCCAGGCCGAGGACGACGAAAGTGAGCCAGACGAGACGTGACCGCGCGCAGCCTTGCTATTGCCTTCTCGTCCGCTGAGGATGACGCCCACCCCGGCGCATACCCCTATAATGGCGGCATGAAGCTCTACAATATCTGGCGCAGCGCGCTCGTGAGCACCGCTGCGCTGGACTACGCCGCCGGGATATGCGGCTACGGGCGCGCTGAAACCAGCATCCTCACCGCCGGCGACCAGTGGCGGAACTTCGAGTGGCTGACCTATCCCGGCGGCATCCTGCCCATCGACGACTTCGAGGCGCGCCTCACCGCCAGCCCGCCCGACGCCTTGCGCCTCGTCACCTTCTGGCTGCCCTCCAAGGCGCTGATCGACCTGGCGCGCCGACACAACCAGCCCATCTACTACTACGACCACGAGATACGCTGGACGATCGCGCACCGCACCCTTCTGGACCAGTACCTCCACGACGGCCTCCTTGCCCCAGAACGCATCGCCGTCCATACCACGCACACCGCTGCCTGGTACATGGCGCACTACAATTTCAACCCAACGCATATTCCCCAGGTCATCGATACCGATCTGTGGAGCAACTGGGTCACCAGCCAGCCGGAGCGCGACCCGCCCACGCTGGGCTACATCGTGCAGGACAACCAAAGTCTCGAATATGTCGGCAAAATCCTGCACCACCTCAACATAAACCACCCACATCTCAGCCCGATCCGCATTATGGAAATCCACGGCTCGGAGTCGCAAGTTGCCGCCCAAATGCAGCAATGCCACATCTACCTCAGCCTGCACCAGGGCAAGCACCCACTGTGGGGTGAGGGCTGCCCCATCCCCGGCATGGAAGCAATGGCCGCCGGCTGCATCGTCGTCGCCTTCGATGTCATTGGCAACCGCGCATACCTGCGCCACAACTACAATGGCTACCTCGTGTCCAACGGCGACTGGCAGGCAATGGCCGACCGCATTGCTGCCATTCTGACGCGCGGCGCATTCGATATCGAGAACGACCGGCTGCGCGGCCTGGACTATCTGCGCCGCACCCACGACCCATACTACAATACCGACCTGCCCATCCAGTTCCTCAAATGGTTACGCCTATGAACACGCCTACCCAAGACGCCTTGCGCCACACCATCAAGTCAGGCGATGTCCTCATCACCGACGCCGAGATCGCCTGCCTCGCCCACTACGCCCGCAAGGCCAGCGACGCCGCCGAGATCGGCGCGGGCTTCGGCGTCATGACCGGCATCCTGCTCGCCACACTGCACCGCAGCGCCCACCGCAGCGCCCACCTGCTCAGCATCGATCCATTCCTGCCCGACAGCATGAACCCAAACCTGCACGCCACCCAACAGCAGTGCGCCAACAACGCCCTCGCCATCGCCAGCTGGCTCCGACCCGACGCCATGAAAGACATCGTATGGGCACTACGCGCCACGACCAGCGCCCAGGCTGCCCAGGACCACGTCAGCACGCTCGATCTTATCGTCATCGACGGCGACCACCACTACGACGCCGTGCTACAGGATTTCCAGCTGTGGTCGCCCAAGCTGCGCACGGATGGCTACATCCTCATCCACGATAGCCGCCGCCTCGCCGACGCGCCCAACGGCGCTTATGCCCAGGGCTGGCCCGGCCCCACCGACTTCATCGAGCGCTATATCAAAACACAGCAGCATGACTGGTGGCGCGTATGCGACACGGCATATAGCTTCACCGTTATTCGCCGCCACTCATTCCACGAGGAGGAACCCTGTGACTAAGAAGAAAACCAAGAAGAAAGCCGCGCCCGCCCGGTCAGAAAAGCCCATCGTCGTCTTTGGCCTGGGCAAGCTGGGCCTGCCCCTGGCCTGCCTGCTCGCCCGTCACTATCACGTCACGGGCCTGGACACGTCACGCCGGCGCGTTGCCGCCATCGAGCACGACGAGTTCAACGATCAGGACCGCGAACCCCAAGTCGAAGCGCTCTTTGCCGATGTTCATGGCCTTACCGATACCACCCACTCACTCAGCGTGGCACATCTCGGCAGTAATACCCGTGATTTCTTGACTCTCGGCGACGACTTCGTCACGCTGATCGGCGCGGCGCAGGCCATCTTCATCGCCGTGCCCACGCCAGAGGACGAGCAGGGCCGCCTGTCAAGCGAGCACGTCGTCCAGGCCATGAACGATATCCATGACGCCCGCTACGCCTGTGGAAAGCACGCCAACCCGGACACAATCATCTTCATCGTCTCAACCCTCATGCCGGGCGAAACCGAAGCGCTGCGCGAGTATACGCCCGATCTCCAGGTCATCTACGCGCCCACGCTCATCGCGCTCGGCAGCGTGGTCGAGAACCTGATGCATCCCTCCCAGGTTATGATCGGATGGGATGACTGGTATGCCGGCACTGCCGATATTGCCGTAAGCGACCGCATCGAAGCCTATCTTGGCGCGCTGACCGAGCGCGGCACCCTGGCCGGCCTCCATACCACTTACGCGCGTACCGCCGAGGTCGAAGTCGCCAAGCTCAGCATCAACGCCATGCTCACCAGCCGCGTCGCCTTCGCACAGGCGGTCATGGCTCTCTGCGATCAATATCCCAACTGCGACGCCCACAATACCCTTGACCTCATCGGCAGCGACCCGCGCATCGGCCACGCCTATCTCGCCCCCGGCCTCGGCGCGGGCGGCCCATGTCTGCCGCGCGATACGCTGGCCCTCGCCGCCGACGCCATTCACCCACTCGCCCAGGGCCACTTCCAGAACATCGCCGCCACCAACGACCTCATGGCGCACTACGCCGCCGCTGCCTGTGGCCTCGTCCGCACCGTCGCCATCCTCGGCGCGCCTTACAAACTCGGCACGCCCAACGAAACCCAAAGCGCCGCCCACACCATTGCTGCCATACTCAAAACACGCGGCACCGCGGCCTGGTTGCACAACCCAGAGTATGACACCGCCGAGGCCGCCCTTGCCCTCACCGTCCACGCTGACGCTGCCATCATCGCCCTGCCCCATCCCATGTACGCCACCCTACATCTCGCCAGCATAGATTGGAGCATTGCAAAATGCCACACCATCATCGACCCCTGGCGCACACTCCACACGCCGCCGCCCAAACACATCGACTACATCGTGCCCGGCCACTTCCTCCTCGACCACGCGCCGTGAACCCAAAAGACCCCCACGAATGGAGGCCTTTGGCAGACTTGCGTCTGGGGTTTTGGGGTTGCCCACATGATAGCACAGAACCGGTGAAACTGCAATGAACACACAATACTGCCTGGGTGTCACACGTTCTCTTAAAGACATTGGCTGGCTGTCGGTGGACCTGGCCGGCGCGCCGGACGTGCAGTGCGATTTCGCACATCTGACGCTGCCAGAGCCGGCAAGCGTACTGGTCGCCTCCCACGTCCTGGAGCATATCCCCCAGCGCGGGCGCGGCGAGGACCGCGTGCGCCGTACAATTGAAATACTCACGTGCTGGCACAGCCAGATGCAACCTGACGCAGCGCTGATCGTGTGTGTACCTGATGGCGACCTGGTGACGCGCCTCATGATCGAACGCCCGCATAACTACTGGAGTTTAAGTAACACTGAGTTCCGCGATATCCTGGGCCTGATCTATGGCGGCAACCAGGATGACCTGAACCGACACTACATGCTATTCAATCAAAGCTGCTTATCATGGTGCCTGGCGCAGGCTGGTTTCATCGAGATCGAACGTATACCACCAGAGCGCGACCTCTGGCCTGGCTTGCCGCGCACACTCAACACGGCAGCGCATGACCTGCGCTCACTAAACCTGGTCGCATTTGTCGCGTGAGGCAAACATGAAGATCACCCTCGCTTTCGACATCTTTAACAAAGAGGACAGCATTGCCGCAGTGCTGCAATCCTGGCTCGCTACGACTTCGGGCAAGCATGACATCGAGGTTATCGCAGTGTATGATGCCTGTGTGGACACCTCACGCACTATTGCCGAAGAAGTCGTCCGTGATGCCGGTGTCGCATACCAGGGCCTCGAAACTGATGACGTGTTCGAGATCAAAGCCAATAACGCCGCGCTCAAAGTCGCTACTGGCGACCTGATCGTGTTTGTCCAGGACGATAACCTGATGTGGGACCGCAATTGGGACGCGCTGCTTGCCCGTATCGCCGCGCTGCCTCGAACGGGTGCAATGGGCTTGCTCGCCGGCTTGAAAGTTTATCCCAGCGGCACATACGAGCGCATCGAGTGTTGGCGGGAGCGCAAAGGCGACCACTACGCCAAGCACAATATCTCGCCTGATCGATACCCGCTGGCGGCGTACTCGGTCAACGCCATAAACCGGCCTTTTGCTATCGCCACCAGCTTGCTGCGTGCCCAGGGCGGATTGGATGAAACCTACTGCCCGATGGATTTCGACGATCTCAGCCTAAGCATCGACCTTTTCAGAAAGGGCTATACCAACTACTATATCCCCTTCGCTGTCGTCAACACCTCGGCCAAGTTCAGCACTATCGGACCGAAACAGGCAGCGGCCAACTACCAGCATGGCCGACAAGTATTCCTGGACCGGCACCTCGACTACCTCGGCGGGCAATACTACACGCCGTGTGCCCAGCCCATCGTCACTCTAAAAGAATATGACGGCGGTATCACGTATGCTGACGATCTTTAGCACCCTGAAGGCAATCGACGATGAAACTGAGCTTGCCCAAACTAACGCGCTCCGCTCCTGGCAACAAATTGCGGGCGTTGCGGGAGTCCTTGTCTTCGGCAACGACCGAGGCGTCGCAGAACTTTGTCAAAGAACTGGGGTCGCCCACCACCCCGATATCGAAACCACTCCCGCCGGCACGCCAAGTGTGGCAGGCTTGTTCGCCAGAGCACGACGGCTATGCACAACACCTAACCTGGTCTATGCCAACGCTGACATCATTCTCCTGGGAGACATCGCCGGCGCAATCCGCGCCGCATCCAGCATCGAATCGCCTTTCCTCATCGTTGGACAGCGCACCGACCTCGCGCATATTCCACATCTTGACTTCGATAGTCCCACCTGGCGCGCCGATGCCGCCAATCTTGCACAACAAGGCGCTCTGCACCAAAAGTCAGGCATCGATTACTTCATCTTCCCCAGAGAACTTTATGCCGACCTCCCCGCCTTCGCGCTGGCACGTTGGACTTGGGACAATTACCTCGTCTGGCACGCAGTGGAGCACGCACGTGCCCGGCTCATCGATGCCACGGCTGCCATCACAGCACTACACCAGTTCCACCCCAAACGCGCCGGCTACCACAGCGCCGACGCCCAGCGGAACCGCGACCTGACCCAGGGCACGGGCTTTCGCGTCCTTACCATCGCGCACGCCACACACCGCTACCAAAATGGCGCACTGACACCCACCTCATAATGTAGACACGTCTCAACAAAACTCCGCGCGCTCTTGACTTTGCCGCACGCTCAGGATATACTGAGTGTGTAATGCTACGGCAAAGTTTCGTGTTTATCTCAAAGCCACCAAGTTAAAGGGGGCGCGATGCCGTACAAAGTGTTCAAGCGCGGCGACCAGTTCTGTGTCTTCAAGCTCGACGCCGAGGGCGAGCCGTCAGAGCAACTCAAATGCTATGGCACGAAGGCGCAGGCAGAGCGCTATCACCGCGCGTTGGAAGCCAATGTCTCCGATATGGCCCCCGAAGGCAGCCTCAACGCGCTTCTGGAAGAATTGGACGCCGCCGTTGCCGGCTCCAGCAAATTCCCCACCGACCGCGATAGCCGCGCCTGGGCGCGCTGGGTATTCCCAACTCAGGTCGTCGTCGCCACGTTTAAGGACAACAAGGAAACGCTGTGGCGTGCTGACTGGTCACGCGATGCCGAGGGCAAGATTGCCTTTTCTGAAGTCGTCCAGGTCGAGGAAGTGCCCATCTTCCGGCCCGTCAGCGAAATTGCTAACTTTGAGGCCAGCTTTGCCCCCGCCATTCTAAGTATCTCCGCCGGCGATGACGAGGTCATCGAAAGCACGCTCGTTTGGGAGTTCGAAGGCAAGCATCCCGCCATTCCCACTTTTGCCAACGTCAATACTGAACTCCTATTTGCCGAAGACCAGGCGCAGGGCACGGACCCGTTTCTCGTCGTTATGCCGGTCGCGCGCGTAGGCGAGACTTCCAAGAACGGGCGTCATTACGACGAGAACCTGGTTTCGGCTATCGAGCGCCAGTTGCCAGGTTTGGGTGGCGTGCGTGGCCACGTCCCGGTCAAGGATCGGGGCAACGCCTACCCGCCCGAAGTCGTGGATTGGATCGGCGCGCGGCGCATTGGGCAGACGCTCTGGGCCAAGGCCTATGTCCCGCCCGGCCCAACGCGCGATGAGATCAGACGCCTCAAGGCGCGGGGCGGGAAGCTCGCCACGTCCATCTACGGCGTCATGCGGCGCAAAGTCGCGCCCAACGGCAAGGTTTCTGAGCCGGAACTGATCCTCGAAAGCCTTGACCTCGCGCCGCCTTCCCGCGCGGCGCTTGACCTCGGCGGAGAGTTCGCCGTCGTGTCCGAGATCGCCACCGAACTACAGCACGCTGAGGGCGTCTATGCCGGCGATCCCTGGCATATCGAAACCACTTACCTTAATGAAGAGGAGCTTACCATGCCTACAAAGGCTGAGATGATTGCTGAACTGACCGCGCGGGACGCCGATCTGCTTCCTGAAGCCGTCAGGCAGGCAATTGCCAAGAAACTCCAGCTTGAGGCCGACGTGGAGCGCGTCGCAGAACTGGAGGCGCACAATAAGTCACTGACCGATCAGGTCGCAGAACTGACCGAGAACCTCAACGGCGCGCAGGCCAAGCTTCAGGCCAGCGAGCAGTCCTATGCCGTTATCACTGCCGAGATGCAGAAGTTCGCGCTCCAGGACGCGCTCGCCAAGGTCGTCACCATCGAGGTCCTGCGCCCAGTCGTGGAGCAGATGGTTCAGCTGCGCTTGCTTCAGCATGACAGCGAGGCGCAGCCCGACCTGTCAGCCCTGGTCACGGAAATCTGGGACAGCGAGGCGATGCAGCCACTGCGCGAGAAAGTCGTCGCCGACCTCAGCGGTCCGGCAGCGTCCATTAGCGCCGCGCGGCGCGCCAATGGGTCGATGCCTGAGATCAATTGGGAAGAGCGCGTGGCCGAGATTCGCCGGCGCGCTGGCCTGAGCTAAGGAGTAACTCATGACTGCTGTTACGGTTTCAGATCGCACCACCATCCGCGCGCAGATCGAAAAGGGCGCGCTCGTGTACCCCTATACCGCCGCCGAAGATGTGGACCGCGGCGAGGTCGTCTCGCTGGACTCCTCGGCTGAGGCCACACTTGCGGACCGCAACTCCACCGCAGCCGTGGCGCGCGGTATCGGGATCGTCGTCGATGGCCCGTTCGACCAGAGCAGCTACACTTACGCAGATGGTGCGCGTATCGGCGTCTGCGTGTTCGGACCGGTCACCGGCTTCTCAAGCCTCACGCCCGGCATGTGGTATTACCTCAGCCAGACAGCAGGCGCACTGGATACTGCCGCGCCCGCCGAGAGTTCGAACGAGTACAAGCGTGCCGTCGGCTATGCTCTCGACACGACCACAATCTTCGTGCTCCCGATCCCTGGCGACGCCGAGTACAAGAGCTAAGGGAGACTGAAAATGGCTGAACTAATCGGACCTGCAACCATCCTGGAGCGTGCCCTGCCCACCGGCTGGGACGCCGGCGAAGTTGCCCGTTGGCAGACCCGCGACGGCATCTCGCTTGCCGACGTGATTGCCGACTCTGCGGCGGCTTTCGGCTCGGAGACGACCCGCCTCGTCCAGCGCTGGGGTGGCCTGATGTCACTCACGGAAGAGGATAAGGTCGAGTATGAACAGGGCGGCTCGATCACCTCGATGGAAGAAGTCACCGAGAACTCGCGTATCGGCGTCGTCCGCGGGCAAACTATCGGGCACATGCTCAGGATGTTGCCGTATCAGGCGGCCCTGGGCTGGACGCGGTACTACCTGCTAGACGCCCGGCGCGAGCGCATCGACGCTGACATCGCAACCGGCGTACGCAAGTGGAAGCACGTCTTCGAAAAGGCGCTCCTGACCCGGTTCTTCACGACCACGGAGCATCAGATCGGCGGCACCAGCGGCACGGGCTACGATGTTCCGTTCGTCCACGGCACGAGCGGCAACGTGGACTACGCGCCGCCGGAGTACGAAGGCTCGACCTTCACTACCAGCCACGACCACTTCAACTACCACAACTCCAGTGCTTCGGAGACGCTTGCCGATGTGCTGGAGGACGCCGCCGCTGACCTTTTCGAGCATGGGCATATGCCGCCTTACACGGCGATGGTGTCTGGCGCTGATATCGCCTCCTACCTGGCACTCGACAACATCATCAAGAAAGTCGCGCCCATCGTGGAGAACCTGTTCTCCGGCCTGACCGAGGGCCGTGCGGTGCTGGACCAGCCCATGTGGGATGGCCCCGGTAACCTGTTTGCTTACTACGATAGCCCCTATGGGCAGATCAATCTGTATGCAAACAACCGCATCCCGACGGGCTACGCCGGCATGTACAAATCCTACGGCGCGATGACTGCGGCCAACCCGCTCGCGGTCCGGGTTCATCCGGACGTGGGCTTCGGCGCGTACATCGTGACGCCGGGCCAGCCGGCGATGAATGGTCTGTACATGGGCGGCGTGATCTTCGAGGCGCTGTTCGGGGTCGGCATCGGGCGCGACCGCACCAATGGCGTCGCCAGCTACCTGGCTGCCGGCGCTGCGTCGTATACCAACCCGACGATCAGCTGACCTTGATGCCGAGGTAAGCCAATGGCCGAGATGACCGCCGATCAACTGTCTGACTTCCGCAAAGATATCGGTGACGAGGACGCAGACAACTACGTCTTCACCGAAACCGAGATCAACCGGCTCTTCACGCGGGCGGATTCGGACTATGATCGGACGGTCATCCTGGCCCTGGAGCAACTCATCACCAATGCCGCCAAGTTCGCGGACTACACCGTGGGCCAGACCACCGAGCGGCGCTCGCAGGTCTTCGACCAGCTGGTCCGCACGCTTGACATCAAGCGGCAATCCACCGCCGCCGGCGATCAAGCCACCGTCTTTATGGGGCAGATGGAAAGCTACCCCGTCAAATCCAGGGACGTGCCGTCGGAATATGAAGACACGCTGGAGTGGACCTGATGCCGACGTTCGCTAACTGGTCGGGCACGATGGCCACCGACGCGGGCCTTACCGAAAGCGCCGACCGTCTCGTGGGCCGAAACCCAACCACGCTCACCGTCACCGCCCGGCCCGCCGGCGGCAGCTTGCCTGGCGCTCAGGTCGTGCGCATCGAGCCACTCAACGACCCGCGCCGCGTCGTGGGCGAAGCATACATGCTGTCGAATACGTGGGTCACAGTCATTGGCTATAGTGGGCACGCAACGGTCGCCGACACTGATCTGAAAGTGGGCGACGAGTTCCTGGTCGCCAGTGAGCATTATGTGATCCATGCGATCCGGCCTGCAACGCCGGGTCACTTCGAAGCATATGCAAGGGCAACGCGCTAATGGCTGCCGACGGTTTGCAATGGGTGACGCCGCCGGAACAGTCGATCCGCACGCACCTTACCAACTGGATATATGCCCGCGATGATGACATCGGCGCTTTGCTGACACGATATAGCGCCGAGATCACGCGCTGGATGAAGCTCTACGCGCCGTGGACGGACCGAACCGGCGTCGCGCGCGCCAGCTTGATCGCCGAGTACTACCGCATCTCCACAACTACGCATGTACTTGAGATGCGCTACGGCCCGTCAGGCAACGAACTTTACTATGCGCGCTTCCTGGAGTTCGCACACGGCGGACGCTATGCTATCGTCGGCCCCGCGCTGAGCCATTTCTTCCCACAGATCATGGCCGACGTGCGCAACACTTTCCGCCGTATTGGCGGCACGCTGCCCATCCGTGCGGCGGTCACGCGCGGTCCAGAGGCACCCAGACCATGACGGCGATCCGCGACGCGATCAAGGTCATCCTTGAGGCCGATACGGGCGCGGGCGGTTTTGCCACTGTGCTGACCGGCGGCGTCTATGACTGGGACGAGACGGGCCGCCTTGGCATCAGCCGCGAGAACACCGCGACCAGCACGGCCTTCGACGCCAATAAGCGCCTCAAGCCCTGTGCGCTGATCCGCACCCGGTCCCAGGAGCCGGATGGCTTCATCGCCGACCCGACACCGGTGCGCAGCATTATCGAAACGGTGGAACTGTGGCTGTATCAGGTCGATGGCTATGAAACCATCGAGGACGCGGAAGCCCGCGCGTTCACACTCCTGGACCAGCAGCGGGCATCGAACCACACTTTGCGTTACAACGGCGTCATTCGGGCTTATGATGACCCACTCGATGCCTTTGTGCTTCGCGCCACGTATACGGCGCGCTACATAAGAACCTAAGAGGAGGCTACGATGCCTTTCGATACCTATGGAAGCCCTGGGTTTAGCCTGGACGACTGCAAGGTCGCGGTCTGGTCTGCGGGCAGTACGTATGGCACCGAGGTCGATGTCTACGGCGTGCGCATCCTGGGCGGCGACCCAAACTTTACCGAGGCTGTGCTGGAAGGCGACGACGCCGAACTCGCGGCGAACTCGCGCCTCAAATCCATTACCGTCGAACTGGAGTTCGCTGACCTGAGCTTCGACACGCTCGCCGTGCTCACCGGCATCACGACAGCGACCGACAGTGCGAACTACGAGGCCATGCTGTGGGATAGCGTCAACGCACCCTATGTGGGCCTCTGCGGGCGCGCGCTCCAGGACGGCGGCGATGGCGACTTACACCTATTCTTCCCAAAGGGCAAACTCACGTCGCTCAGCGGCATCCAGCTGCAACAGGACAACTACGTCATCCCGCGTGCCACCATGCGCTTTATCCGGGATACGACCTATGGCATCTTCCAGCCGATCAAGCACAATACCGCCACCGCGATCGCCATTCCGCCGACGTACGCGCAGACTTCGTGAGGTGAAGATGGCTAAAGATAACCCACTGTCAGCCAGCACCAGGGAAGAATGGGAAGCCAAACGCGGCGGCGTCCTGCTCACTTTGCCAGCCAGTGGCCTGGTTGTGCGCGCCCGGCCCATTGGCATCCAGGAAGCCATTATGGACGGCGTGGTGCCTGACGAACTAACGGCCACCATTGCCGGCCTGATGCAAACCGCCGACGGCGAGATCGACCTGACATCGGGCAACGCCGTCACGACGCTGCGCGAGTTCGGGCCGATCTGCAACGCCATCGTGTGCGCCGGCCTGCTCGAACCGCGATTCTCGACTGATCCGACGCCGCCCGATGGCGCGCTGCCCATCGCCTACATTCCCGCCACGGATCGGCAGCAACTCTTTGCCTGGATGAACGGAGATGCGCGCGCGCTCGAACCCTTTCGTCCGAAACATCAGGGAGATGTGGAACCTGGCGGTAGCGGCGAAGGAGTATAGCCAGCGCCCCAGCGCTTTCTTACACATCGTCAATACCTGGGCGGCGTACCAACTGGATCAAGCCGTTCTTTTGCTGGCCTCGTGGGTCGAAGGACACTACTATGCACACAGCAACCAGCGAAAGGACGGCACTTTTATCCGGGAGCGGGGTCACTTCGTGGAACAACTGCACGCGGTCGCAAATGGTGACGCTGCGCGACCCACATCACGCCAACTCAAAGGCAAAACGAACTACGACCGCGCGACGGAGTTTGTCGCTTTGCTCCTGGGTGGAAGTGAGCGGCGCTGATGGCTAATATCCCCTTCGCGCCCGCGACAGGCAACGCGCCAGCCCTACTCGGTCGTGCTGGCGGCGGCGAATCTGCCGTAGGCCGTGTTGCCATCGATACTTCGCAACTCGGCCAGGCCGTGCGCGCGGTCGAGGTCGCCACCCAGCAAATTGGCCGCGCATTCCAAACTGGCCAAACCACAGTGCGCCGCGCCATCGATGGCATCAAAAAGGACTGGGCTGATCTCCAAAAGGACCTGCGCCGCCTCCAGGTTGCCACGTTGCCCCTTGCTGGCCTTGCGGTCGGCGGCCTGGCCGCAGCGCAAAACATCAAAGCGCTCAGCATCAGCATCCAGGCGCTTGGCGGTGACCTGGACGAGATACGCGGCATCGCGGAGGAATTCGGCCTCCCGTTTGTCGAGTTTGCCGAGGGCGCGCGCGCCCTCATTCCGCAAGTGCGCCGCGCCAATGCAAACCTGCGCGATACCCTCATTGTCTCGCAGCAGCTGCAACTTCTGAACCCGCTCCAGGGCATTCGCGGCGCGGCTTTCGGCCTCTCGGAATTCCTTGCGGGCCAGTACCGCTCGCTGGTCTTCCGTTTCAACCTCGATAGTCAGCGCCTCCAACGCATCCTGGCCGACGCCGGCGGCAGCATCGACGCCGCTGTCCAGGGCCTTAGCGCTTACCTGGGCGAGATTGGCCTGACCACCGACGCGCTGCGCGAGTTTGGCGAACAAGGCTTGCACGCTTTCAGCGTCATGCGCGACGAGATGCTGCAAACCCTGGCCGAGGCCTTCACACCGCTGCTCAACGATATCGTCCTGCCGATGGTGCGTGGCTTCTCCGACCTGGTGCGCCAGCTGCGCGAGACGAACCCGGAACTGCTCAGGATCGCCGCCGCCATTACGTCAATCGTGGGCCTGATCTCCGCCGCCAGTTTCGCGCTTGGCCCGCTGATTGCGCTCGTCGGCGGCATCTTCACCAACCCCATCGCGCTCGCCGGCCTGGCGGTCATTGGCGCAGGCGCGGCCAGCTTAATTGCAACAGCGCGCGCACAAAACCTCTCTTTTGGAGAGACCATACGGCTTATTATTGTTACATTGGCCGATGTGGTGGGCGAGTTCGCGGCGACTATTTTGGAGGCGGGCAACTTTATTGCACGTCTTTTCGAAGAGTTGGCTGGCAAACTTGGCCTGATCGAGAAAACGCCAGAACAGGCAGCGTTTGAGGCACAATTAGAACTTGTTGACCAGGCCATTGCTGATATGGAAAGCGCGCTACGTACTGGCGCAGAAGTGCCGCAGCGCGTCTCATTATTTTTACATGAATTGTTTGGCGGCCCTGGACTGGGTCAGCTTGTCGCAGATTTGGTTGAAGCAGGAGAAGCTACCGGCTACCGTGATGCTGCGCTCATCATTATGCAACGAGTGCGTGACGAGCTTGTGCAGCAACTGGAGGAGGCAGGCGGCGGCATCGGCTTTCGACTCGCCAGCCCACAAACCATCCAGGCACTGCGCGACCTCGACATTACCGCAGGCGAATTTCTTGATACTCTTTTCGAGGTCAATAAAACACTAGAGCGAACCTCGCAGATTGCTCAGGAAACTGTCAGCGAAGGCCTTGCACCCACCGTCGAGCAACTCGAACTCTTCAGCGAGTACCTCCAGGAAGTCGCCGAACTCGAAGCGCGCCGCAATGAGCAAATCGCCGAAATACGCGAAGAGGCTGCTGAACGCGAGGCCGAGGAGAACACCGAACACCAGGAACGCCTGATCGAACTCCAGAGTGAGGCGCACGAGCGCGAGGCGCAAAACCTGAAGAACTACCAGCGCCAGGAAGCGCGTGCCCGCGCCCAGCACCGCCGCAGCCTGTTCGAGGCCGCCGCGCGCCTGGATGCCATTGCCGTCCGGCGCGAGCTTGAAAGCGAGGCCGAGCGCCGCGAGCAGGCAAAGGAAGACTTCGAAGAACAGCGCACACAAGAACGCGAGAATCTCCAGGAACGCATCGACGATGAGATCAAGACGCACAATAAGCGCCTGGCTGAGCAGCGCAAGGCCGACGAGAAACGCATCCGTGAAATTATCGAGACAACCAATAAAGAAATTGCTGACCGCAAGCAAAAGTATATCGATGCAAATTTGGAACTTGCAGTGGAAGCGGGGCAGCATCAGTTCAGAATGCTTGGCATCCAGCGCCTGGGGCAAGAAGGATTAGAAGATGAATATGAGGCATTCTGGGACAAATTGATCGCAGAAGCCAATGCGCGCGTTACCTCACTAAGTTTAAGCGGGCAATTTCGCGCCGGTGTTGGCATTGGGGCAGGCACGTACACAGCACCACCGCTGGGCAACTTCATGACCAATACGTTACGTAAGACGGGCACGACGCGTACCGCAACCCTGAACGTGGGCCAGATTGTGGTCAACGGCTCCAACCTGACGCCAAAGCAGCTGCAAAACACAATTAACAATACGCTACGCACGACGATAAAGGACCTATCACTCGCATGACTTACCAAGTCGCCGACGGGCACAACAACGCCGCAGGTTACGCGGACATCGATCCGCAGCCGGCCTCGGATGGCATCCAGACGCCGCGCCGGTCATACACGGCATCTGGCGTCTACGACGATGGCCGCCAGTATATCGTGCTGCGCTGGAATGTCCTGACTGACACTGAACTCACCACTGTACTCACTGCGTTTGGCCTGGCCGACGCAATCACCAACGAGGTCACAGTGAGCGTTCCCGGCGAGTTCAACCGCACTTTCGTGGATAAGAATGGCACCGCGGTGCGCCCCCACAGCCCCGAATTGGGATACCGCGACTGGTATAATGATATCGAAATACGTGTCATCGACCTGGAGGATACGGCCTGATGCCCGCCCTCAGCGACCCGACGACCTGGCGCACACACCCCTTCTCATACAAGGGCTACCTGTTTCTACTTGATCCTACCGTCGTATTCGAAGCGCTGGTCAACATGCCCGGCGGCGTCAGCTATCCTATCCATACGTTTAACTGGGACGGCGTTATCTCCGGCGCATATACTAACGTGCGCGCGGGCATGACAGTCCTTTTCGGCTCGACGCGCGGCAACGACGACCGCGGGCGGCAGCGCGTCCGCCTCGCGCCTACCGGCGACGATTTCTACATCGGCTGGTCCTCACGCGGCGTCCACGATGGCGAGGTCACGCTTTTTGACAACACCTACATCACCGTCCTTGACGACTACCGTGTGTGGTCCAAAATCCCCTATATCGACGAGAGCGGCACCGCGTACAAAGACGCCACGCTGCAATTTGCCACCAATGGTATCAACCCGCCCCCAGTCGCCAACGGCGGGCCGGGCTACGCCGAATTTGTCGATCCTGACACCAATGTTATCACGGTTGACTTCGATGCCTCCGATTCTTTTGCCGTAGATGACGGCGCAAGCATCTCAACCTACGCCTGGGACTTCGACGATGGCACGCCGGCGTCATCGGCAAGCGCCACGGCCAGCGGCGTCACATTCCCGCCTGGCTTTCGTTGGGTACACCTGACCGTCACCGACAGCAACGCCAATTCACACATCGCCCACATTCCCATCTTTGCCGCCGAGAAGACGGGCACCAATGCGCCGATTGAGGATTTTCAGGTCACCAACCAAACGCTGACGCCTGAAGGCCAGCAAATCTCCTTCCGCATCCTCGAATCGATCCCAGAGGGCACGTACCCCGACGGCACCCTGGCCATGTATTGGGAACGCGAGCGCTATGGCAGCAACGTCGGCGCACTGGCCGGGCCGTCAGGCCGCGAGCATATGAAGTTTATCGGCTGGCACGGCAACGAAAACGCGCTGCATGGTGCCAGCGAAGAGGGCTACCTCACCGAAACAACCATCGAGTGCGTCGATGTCGTGGGCCGCTTACAACGGCTGCCGGGCTTTCCGCAGATCGTGGAGCGCGAGGCGTCGCCGGCTTCCTGGGAAGAGATGGCCAATGCCAACATCGACCGCTATTTGCACTACATCCTGCACTGGCACAGCACCGCGCTGGACCTGGCTGACTTCACCTGGTCCGGCTTAGGCTCCACTTACCCCTTCACTGCACTCAGCAGCGATGGGCAAAACCTCTACGCGCAGGCCGACGAGCGCGCCCAGGCCATTGCGCACCGCCTGACGTGTGACGCCTGGGGCCGCCTCTGGGTCCGGCCCGATCCGCAACTTCAGGATACCGCAGACCGTTCCACGACTTACATCCTCGACATCGACGAAACAGATTGGTCCAGCTTCGAGGCCGCCCGCCAGCGGCATCCAACGATCCACTGGCTGCACAGTGGCGCGATTGTGGCCAGCACTTCAGAAGTCAGCGCGGTATTCTGTGTCGCGCCGGGCTTTGCGCCTGGCCAGGGCGAAGGCTCGCGCGACCAAAACTACCAACTGGTCGCCAGCCAGAGCGAACTCAATACGCGGGAAGGACACCGTTACGCGCGGTACAACTCCGACCACGGCCTCTATACCGTCACTATCCCCAATCGCGGCGACGCCGGCATCAACCCAGCATGGATGGAATATGTGCGTGCCTCGATTAGCACTGCCAACGCTGCGCAGCGCGGCAACAGCTTCACTGATTCCCGTTTTCTACCCATGGAAGTCGATATTGAGCATGACCATGAGGCAGGTACCAAGAATTATGTCATTACTGTCGAGCCATTTGTGTCTGGTGCGCCGGCCAAGACCGAAATCATTGAGACGCCCAACTTCCCAACCTGGACACCGCCCACATCTACACCGCCGCCTTCTGTTTACGTACCTGGTGCATTGTTGCCAACTAAACTAATTGCGTTGATGGGCAACGGGCACGTGGCAATTGCGACCTCGTACAGCCATCCGACCGCCCCCGCCTGGCAGGACGCCACCGGCGCGATGACCGGCGATTGCGGCTCGCCGGGCGGCGGCAACAACGAGGGCGGCTACCTGTACGAAGACCTGTGGTATCCGGCGCGCTACTGGGTATCCAACTCCGATGGCCTGTGGGTCAACGAAGACCCCTTCGGTGGCAGTGCATGGTCGCTCCAGAACAACGACCCGCTGCTGCGTGGTGTGCGCAAGCTCGTGCAGAGCATCCGGCAAGAGGGCTGGATGGCGGCGCACGTCGCGGAGGGTTCGCTCGGCGGCGGGCGCGTAATCTACTCGTTCGACAATTTCGCCACGATTGCCGGCATCGTCCCGTGGGCAACTAGCATCGTGACCTACTCCGACATGACGGTGGCGCAGGGCGGGCGGGCGACCGGGGCCGGCTCTGGCGTGCAGCTGTACTTGCTGGGGCGCGTCGCCACGCCGGGTGACCAATATATCGTGTATAGCGGCGACGGCGGCGTGACCGTGACA
>JBAZOP010000056.1 GCA_041648665.1 bacterium
GCTTGTGAAACTCCCCGTCGAGCCGTAGCGCTTGTCGGTGTACGATGATAGCCTGTTGTTGGTATCGTATGCCTCGCTTGAGCGGTAGAGCGTCTGCGTGACGTTGCCCGATCCGTCGAGGTAATCGAGTTTGTAGGAGGTGTGCTGGTTGCTGCTGTTGTACGCGTAATCGGAGTACTGATAGCCGTTTGTCGGAGTTCCTCCCGAATAGAGCATCTGGGTTCGTCCGCTCAGCAAGCCGTTGTCGGAATAGGCGTACTGGTTCGTCGAAGTGACGTCTCCGTTTCCATCCTTGTCGGTCCTGGTGTAGGCCGCAGTTGTGCCGTTGGGATGATAGGAGTAGCCCCTGTACTCGTACGCCGTAGTTATGTTGCCGCCTGCGTCTCGGGAGGTCCTGTCATATTGAGTCACCCTGTTCTCAGCATCGTAAGAGTAATTCGCATACGTGCTGGAGCCGGTGACGCCGCCCTGGCTGTCGTAGCTCGTCATGACGCGGCTGGTGGTGAGCCCCGAGTCATTGAATGCGTAGACGTTCTGCGCGGTCATCGTGCCTTGAGCGTTGTAATCCACGCGCTCGTAGCCGGCCGTGCGCCCATTTGCGTGATACGAAATCTGAGAATAATCGTAAGATTGAAGGACGTTTCCGCTGCCGTCCATGTCTGTCCTGTGGTATCCGCTTGCCTTGCCCTGGCTGTCGTAAGTGTAAGCATCATAATCGGTGATGGCAGTGGGGTTGCCCTGGACGTCGAAGCGCGTGGAGCGGTATGCGGAGAGGACGCCTTCCTCATAGATGTAATCGTATCTGTTGGTCAATATCCCTGCAGCGTCGTAATCCTCCCTCGTGTAGCCGATCAGCCTGCCGCTGCTGTCGTAGGTGTAGTTGCCGAGGACTCGGGTTCGGACAAGGTTGCCCTGCGAGTCGTAATCTTCGATGATCCTGCTTATGAGCTTTCCATCCGGTCCGTACATGCGGTCGCCTATGCGCGTGACGCCACCCAGCACCCCGAATGTCCCGTTGTCCGGATTGTATTGATAAACTTTTGTCGTGGGGCCTTCGTACAGGGTCTCCGCCAGTTTGAACCAGTCTCCGTCGGTCACCGGCTCTGTCAGGACGGTCGTAAAGAGCGGGTTCTGCTTGGATGCGGGACCAAGCTGTGCCTCATCGAGCGTCGGCGGATAAGCGATCGCGGGTGCGGCCGTTGACAGCATCAGCGCTGAAACGAGAGCGACGAGCAGGCTCAGTGGCGTTGTCTTCATCTTGCTTTCTCCTCATGATGCGCAGTTATTAGCACAAGCGCCGTGTTATTACAGCCTATTTCCCTTCGCCGAATACTATCGCCTGAAACCTGTAAAGCTTCGCGCGTTTGTACGCGTCGGGCGGGAGATTCGCCTTCTGAGAGATAGCCTGTAAGTATTGCATCTTGTCCCAGCCTTGCTCAATCGGGACCTGCGGCAGGAGCACGCCCCTCGAAAACCCCTGCTCGATGATGAGTCCGTCCGTGCCCACCCTTACTGCGAGCGGGTCGGAGAGCTCCTCAGGCGGGGTGAGAACTGAAATCTCGATGGAGATGTCTTTTTCTTCTTCCGGTTTTACCGGAGGGAACCTCGGATCTTCAGAGGCTGCGGCGATGGTCATCTCCTGCACGGTGCGATTCAGAGGACCCATCGCCTCGATCATCCCGATGCAGCCGCGGAGTTCGCCCCTCTTTTTGAGCGTCACGAACGCGGCGCCGTCCTTGGCGAGGATCGGATCCTGGGGCAGTGGCGGAAGCGAAGCTCCCGCCAGGTGGGCGGCGAGCGTATTCTTCGCGAGGGCGAGCAGCTCCTCTTTCTGTTTTGCGGCCAGCTCATCCTGGACGACGACGGCGATCGCGGCATAGCCCACGACCCTGGACTTATCGCCCGTGACGTCCCCTGAGTTGGCGTACTCCAACAGGGTGAACTTGGCCCCGCGCTGTTCGGCGATCCTCTTCATCATATAGACCGGCGCAAAACCGCAGAGCTCCGCAGAATCCTTCTCGACCGCAGAGAGGAAATTGTCCGGCGTCTCGGTGCAGATCATCCCTACGGTGAGGCTGTCCTTCTCCTGGGCCTCTTCATAGTTGTGGAAGTGGGAGAGATCGCTCGATGCTACGAATACCGTCGAGCCGTCGCCGAGCTCTTTGTCGAGCGCCAGGGCGATGTCGTCCATCTCCTGTTTGGTGACCTGCCCTACCATTATCGGGATTAGCTTGAAATAGCCGAGCGCAACCTGGAGGAACGGCAGCTCCACCTCGGCGGCATGTTCGCCTTCAAAGGATTTGGCGTCGAGCTTTGCCCACGCGTGATTCTTCGTGAGTGCCGCCGAAGCCTTGGCGTCTATCGGGATGTCGCCCAGGGGAGTGCGATAAGAATCGAACGGAGAGAGTGCGACCCCGCGGAAGCCGGACCTGTGTGCGGGTGCAATCACCACGGCTCGGGTGAACCCCTTCCGGGAGAGCTGCTTGAACGCAGCTGCGGCGATCCTGCCGGAATATTGGTAGCCTGCGTGCGGCACGATGACGCCGATGAGTCTTCCGTCCAACTTCTTGAACGCCGCGCGTTCTATCATGCCTTGCACTTCGCTGCTCAGCGTCTTTGCGTCGGCCGGATAGAAGGTCCCGGCCACCGTTGGCTGCTGCACCGATCGCACAGGGGCAACCTCGCCCGCCTTTTTGCACGCCGCGTTCGCTGATACGAAGACGATGGCGATGAGCGCCAGCGACATCGCTCCGAGTCTCTTCATAAGATCTCCTAGCCGGCCAGTTTGTCGCCGCTTCGCCAGAACATGGCCCTTGTCGGCGTTGCGTTTGTGTGCCTCAGGAACCCCAGCGCATTTGCGATCCTGAACAGGAAGATGGAGCCGAGGCCCAAGAGCATCGAGATGCCGAACTGTTTTCGAGTCAAAAGCATATCTTACCTCCATACCCCGGGTATCGCGTTCGAGCATTTGGGGCATTTGCCGTCGATGAGCTTCACCTCAGGCTGAGTATAGCCGCGCCTCACTATGACCGTCTCATTACACTTTGGGCAGCGCGTATTCTGCAGCTCGCCCGAAGGGATGTTGCCCACGTAGACGTAACGCATCCCCAGGTCGTATGCTGCGTGCGCGGCATCCATGAGGATCTCGGAAGGGGTCGGATAGAGGTTGGTGAGCTTGTACATGGGGAAGAATCGCGAGAAGTGGAGCGGCACGTCAGGGCCGCAGTTGTCCAGTATCCACTTTATCAGCCAGTCCGTGTCCGCCTTCGAGTCGTTGAGCGTGGGCACCACCAGGTTCGTGATCTCCACGTGGACGCGCTCCTCGAGCGCAATCCTTATGTAGTCCTGCACTGGTTTCAGCTCCGCCTTCACGTATTTTTTGTAGAACTCGGCATTGCCCTTGAGATCCACGTTTGCCGCGTCGGAATATATCGCCAGCTCCCTCAGTGGTTTCTCGTTGAGGAACCCTGCGGTGACCATCACGTTTTTTATGCCCGCCTTGCGTGCCAGTATGGAGGTGTCATACGCGTATTCGTAGAATATGTTGGGGTCGGTGTAGGTGTATGCGATGGAGCGCGATTCGCTGTCTTTCGCGCCTTGAACTACTTTATCCGGCGGGAGATCGATGCTGTGCACGTCCTCGGGATTGCTCTGGCTGATCTCCCAGTTTTGGCAGAAGACGCAATGTCCGTTGCAGCCCGCCGTCGCGATGGAAAAGGCCTTGGACCCTGGGAGGAAATGGAAAAGCGGTTTTTTCTCAATCGGGTCCACGTGCACGGCGCATGGCTTTCCGTAGACCAGGCTCACCAGCTCGCCCTTCAAATTGTATCTCGCCCTGCAGTTGCCGCGCTCGCCCGGTTTCATGGTGCATAGGCGAAAGCAGAGCTCGCATGTGACCGCACCTGTGCTCACGGCGTTTCCTTGCTCCAGAATCTGGCCCGCTCCTTCGAGAGCGCGCCCTGTTCGATCATGCGCTCCGTGTTTCCTTTGACCTGCGGGTCGGCGGGCAGCGGCTCCTCAAGAGCCGCCGGCGTCTGAATTTCGAAATGCGTCCGGCCATAGCCCCTCTCCGAGATCGACCACGCGGTCGCGCTGAGCACGATGCCCACGATTGCGGCAAACAGCGCGTTGTGAACCCCGGGTTTATTCATGGGCCCTCCGGCGCATCGCCTTGAAGGCATGGCGCGCCTTGGCGCCCAGCTCTGCGACGATGTCGATGATGAGCCCGGTGGGGCAGAAGAATCGGCACCAGACCCTTCGCACGAAGAGCGCGGCCGTTAGCGCGACGCCCGCCTGGATCAGGGTGACCGCGTTCGGATAGCGCATGAAGAGGAGCGAGAAGGGCTCTATCGAGCGGAACGCGTCGCTCCCTTCGAATGCGATCGCGTATAGCGCGAGTATCGTCACGATCCATCGGAGCCACCTGAATGAGCGTTCGACCCCGCTGGACGGGCAGACTTTTTTAGGCATGATCTTCGCCGCCCCTTCCTGGAGCGCGCCGAAGGGGCAGACATAGGAGCAGTAGAGATTCCCGCGAACGAGCGCAGCCAGGAGCGCGAACAGCATGAGGACCGCGAGCGGCAGGTTGTATCTCAAGGGGAGGCCGAAGAAACGCAGATCCACGATGTTTCCTATCGTGACGGGCGTGCCCAGCCATATCCCCACCACTGCTACGGAGGCGGCGAGCGTAATTTGCCTGAGTCTCCTTGAACCTGGCCTGGCCACGCAGATGCATGCGAGCGCTGCGATCGAGAGCGCGGCCAGCCCCTTGATCAATTGCGTCGTCTCCACGAGGTTGCCGGAGCTGGCGGTTGGTTTTTCCCCGGACATCACATAATCGTATACTGCCTTGGAAGAGCTCTTCACGTCGTCGATGATCGCCTGGGAAGAGATAGTGGCGCCGGTCACGGCCTCGATGCCAAAGGATTCGTTGCTCGCGAACTTGCCGATGAACTTCGCAAGAAAACCTGAGCCTGTGATCCTGTCGATGTGCTCCTGCGACTCGTTGTGGCCTATGATCTTGGTGCCTGTGATCTTTCCGCTCAAGTCCATGCCCACCAGCACGTCTATCTCGCCGCTGTAGCCGCCGACCTCAGGAGGGACGGAGCTGGTAAGAAAGACCAGCCCCATCGTTTGGCCCTGGGCATTTTGCATCTCGTAGTATTCAAAGGGTTTTTGTCTGCGCTCGAATGTGACCCATCCTGGGATCGCTTCCCGAAGGTCTCTTGGCGAGGGGATCGTTGCGGCGCTGACAGGAATGGGCGCTAGAATGACGGCTAAGATGAAAAGGGAAAAAGAGAGCCTGCGCATCCCCCATGGCATGAAAGGACTATGCGCAGGCTTTGCAACAGTGTCAAGTTTCCCCTACTGCAGATTGCGTTGATCGCCGGAGGAGAGCAGCATTTTGAGCTTGGCGATCTGGGCTTGATATTCCCTCACCTTTTCCTCCATCGCCGAGATGGCTGCGCTCTTCTCGTATATCAGCTCATCGATCGCCTTCGTGTCCTCTGATACTCGCATCACGCTTTTCTTGGCCTCGAGCTCTTTTATCTCGGCCTTCATGGCGTCGATCTGGGAGCTGAGCTTCGCGATCTCTTCGCTGAGCCCCTTGATCTTTGCCTCCGCCGCAGCCTGGTCGATCGAAGGTTGTTCCTGTGCGCTCCTTTTTGCCGCGGACAGCATGGATACGAATCCTTCGTAATCGGCTGCGATCGATCCGGACCTGAATATCATGGATTCGCCTTCAAGGACCGCCACGCCGGCCGAAAAGAGCGAGAAGTCGAGCGCGCCTATGAGGTGCCTCTTGGCCAATGCCTCCGCATCGGACATGAATACCTGCACAGCCGCCGGCATAGCCGCCCTCAGTATCGAAAGCATGGGATTGTTCAGCACCGACTCCGCGTTGGCGCCCTGTACCGAGAGCGCGAAACTCGCGGGCGAGAATGTGGCAATTTGCCTGCTGAAGGCGCTTTCCGCAGGCGCTACGCCGAGGGAGACGGCTTTCTTGACCTCATCTGCAGAGCCGAAGACAATGATGTTGGACGCCATCTGGAACAACACTGACTTTTCCGATACTTTGTAGAATCCGGCGTCGTCCATCGGCATCGATGCGGGCATCACATTCGCCAGCAGGAAATCTTCGTTGAACACATCAACCGCGATGAGCTTTTCGCACTGTTTGGGGGACCAGGCCGAACCGGCTGCTGCATCCACGGGGTTTATTTGGCAAGCGAGGCATACGGAATCGAGCTTCGCCAGCAAATCGGCCGGGTCGATATTGAGCGGGAGCGCGTTCTTCAGGGCCTCTTCGAATTTCGGGAATATGTTCGGGTCGGACATCACGTTTTCGAGCCTGGTCGCATCCAACGCGATTCTGAGCGTAAAGTCGTTGGGCATGTACCGCGAGCAGTCGCCGGCCTCATCAGGTTCCCCACTATCTTGCGGCACGTTATTCCCTGTCATTATATTGGCCGGCCCGTCGTTGCCTCCTTCGCCGCCATCTCCCAAATCAGCGGTAGCGGTATCGACCATGGGTTCGACTTGGGCCTGAGCATCGACCGCGACTTCGGCCGACTCTTCGCCGGGCATCTCTATCGCGCCGCCTGCGCAGCCCTTCTGGCCCTGTATGAACGGCAGGGATATGGCCAGGATGAAGAGCACGATCAGATGTTTCTTCATAATGATTCCTCCTGATAAAGTTGGACCATACAGATATGAGAGCAAGAAACGTGCCCTGTTTTCATGAGAGTAACCAATTGAATTATAGGGGGTTATTTGTCAGGGGTGGGTTATAAAAATGATAAAAGGGCGATCTGCGTCAACAATTTGGCAAGGGGCGGAAAAATTTTGGCTTCCATTTGGGGCATGATTGGGGTTAGCCAAGCGGCCATGACTTGGGAGAGGCAAAAACTGGGATCCCTGCCTTGCAAGGACCGTATCATCCCTGCGGGAGACATGCGCATCGAGAGCTATTGCGAGGATACGATGATGCGCGGCGAGCCAGATGCGGTGCTGGTGGCGCGCGATTCGGCCGAGATCGCGGAGGCGCTGACCTATTGCAACGCATGCGGCATCCCCGTGA
The DNA here is from genome assembly GCA_041648665.1 of bacterium. Lineage (NCBI taxonomy): Bacteria > bacterium. The sequence goes on from JBAZOP010000056.1 coordinate 7,082, forward strand.
CCTTCTGCGCGTCTCAGACCTCCATGACAGGGGCCTCTGTCGCCACAGAGGGGCTCCTCATATCCACAGAGAGGATCGAGGGGGTCATCGACATAAGGGATGAGGAGGGCTCCCCTGTCGCGAAGGTGAAGTCCGGGACCGTGACAGCGGCACTGCAGGCTGAGGTCGAAAAGACCGGTTTCTTCTTTCCCGTAGCCCCCACCTCGCGCGACGACTGCCGCATCGGCGGCAATGTGGCCACGAACGCCACCGGAGAGGACTCCTACAAGTACGGGCCGCTGCGCGGTTACGTGAAGCGCCTCGATATCATATTGCCGGACGGCTCAAAGAAAACGCTCGAGAGGGGTAAGGGCGAGCTCCCGACAGCTGAGCGGAACCGCGGCGGATATTACACCGGCTGGAAGGATGAGATCGATCTCATCATCGGCTCAGAGGGCACACTCGCATATGTCTCTGATGTCACTCTGAAATTGATTCCAGGAAGGCCTCCCAGGTTCTTTTCGGCGCTCATCCCCCTGGAATCTAACGCGCGGGCGCTCGACCTTGTGCTTGCGCTCGCATCGGGCGAGGCGGGGCTTTCGGCCAGGGCCCTGGAGCTCATCGATTCAAGCGCGCTGGCGCTGATGAAAACTGCCCAGGGGTTCCCGCAGATCCCGGATTCGATCAGGGCATTCATCTACGTGAAGCAGGAGTATGCGGATGAAGCTGAGCGCGACAGGCACCTTACGCGCTGGTACGAGGCCATGCTGCCGTTTTCAGGCCAGGAGCTCATCGATCACCTGATCGTGGGCCTTACGCGCGACGAGCAGGAGCGAATAAGGCTATGGAGGCATCGCATCCCAGAGGCTGCCAACGAGATCGGGAGAAAATACTGGCCTGCGGGCGGCGGAAAGATCGGCAGCGACTGGTGGGTCCCGATCGCTAAACTAAGGGAGATGATAGAATATTTCTACGCCAGGGCCGAATCAACGAGGCTCCCCTATATGCGCTACGCGCACATCGGAGCCGGCCATCCACACACGAATTTCATGGCACAGGGCCCGAAGGAGAAGGAGATCGCGCACCAGGCCCTGCTCGCATGCTGTCGCAAGGCAGTGGAACTGGGCGGAGGAGTGGCCGGCGAGCACGGCCTGGGCAAGCTGCACACGGATCTTCTGCCGATTCAGCATAGCGCAGAAGTGATTGATAAGATGAAGGAGTGGAAGCGCACCTACGACCCCAACTGGATCCTCGGCCGCGGAAACATCTTCGCGTGAGTCGATGCGCTCTTCTCGCCCCAGTTGCTTCGCCTGACGGGCAGGGGCTCTCCTTGCTGCTGGGGCAATCGCTACGTTACTCGTCGTGAAAATGCCTCTGGTTTCTTCTGCATTATAGCTTTTCATTAAAGGAAGCGAATTGGATGTCTTCCTCGCGTCAGCCTCCAATTCGCGAAACCAGCGGCATTTTCACTTTCTCATACACTCCGCTCAAAACGCCCCTTAAGGCAGCTGCGAAGAGTCCCTGCCCGTCAGGCGTATTTAGACGCCGCTCAAGAAACACCTCAGACCTGTCACGTCAAATCGGCACCCAACGCCTCATTCAACGACCAGTACGAAGTGGCTTCCTACTGGTCAAAAAACTACCAATAGGAAGCCACTTCCTGGTGGTCATGAGTATAATTACTTGATATATATAGTTAATTCGCCATTGGGGAACGGGGCAACTTTTGCCTCTCTTGCTGCCGATAATATACCTGAGGGCGTAGCTCCATGTTTCTGCCCTCTTATGGACGAGGACTGAATGTCAGACAAGATAGGCGACGCAAAATTGGCGCAGAGGGTGATCGACGCCTACGCGCACGATCCCGAGGGGCTCACGCGCGAGGAGTGCAAAGGGCTTGGCCTGTCTACGGAACAAGCAAATTTGCTCTCGGAATGCCTGGGTTATGGGGAAAAGGGCGAGATTACCTCTGAGGAGAGAGAGAGGCTCGCTGCCGCTGGATTCAACTATTACTCATTCACAAGGGAGATAGATGGCTGGGATGGAAAGGGTGCCCTGCAAGAGCGCGCCAAGTGGCTCGGCAAGCACGTCCTCAGAAGGCCTCGGCAAAGGGATTACAGCAACAAAACGAGGGAGGGGTTTGTAAGGGAGCTCGGCGACATGGGCCGTGTAGCCAAAGATGCAGTGCCTGAGCTGATCATTCAGATGGGTCGGGGAAACTGCGAAGCTGCGAAGGCGCTCGTCAAGATCGGGATTGCGGCAGTCCCCCAGCTTGTCGAGGCGCTGAAGGACAGGGACAAAGATGTCCGCACGGCAGCCGCTGAAGTCCTCGATAATATCCGCGATGCGATAAATGAGGACGTCCCATCACTCCTCGCTGCTCTGAAGGATGAAAAGGAAGATATAGAAGATATAGATGTTTGTAGAAGCGCTATCGATGCGTTTGGATGGATCGGCCCTGTGACTCCTGAAGTTGTGCCTGCGCTGATCGCAGTGCTGAAGGACAATGCTGTACATTCCTCAGCTGTACATTCCTCAGCCATTCGTGCGCTCGGCAAGATGGGTCCTGCGGCAAAGCCTGCAGTCCCGGCGCTCATCGAGCTGTGGAATAACAAGGAGGACTTGTTTCTTAGTGAGTTAGCCACCAAGGCGCTCATCGAGATCGGTCCTGCCGCAGAAGACGCAGCTCCCGTATTCATCAAGGCGCTTAAGGACGATGACGAATATGTCCGCAGGGTAGCCGCCATCATGCTGGTCAGGATCGGCTATGTCTCGGATCCCGCTCTGCTTGCTGCAAATGAGGCCAGCAATAAGGAAATACAGGCAGAACTAGAAGCAAGCACTAAAGGTTCATTTGAGTACAGAGCGCTATCCGCACGCCTTGAAGCAATGCAGGAGATTTCCTACAGATTTTTCATGGGCGTGGATTTCGAATTCATGGCCGATGAGGGCGGTGGCTATTATGATGGGGGCTACTACATGGTCGTCATTCGCAAGGATTCGATCGGTCTGGGAACTTTTGCACACGAGCTCGCCCATCACTGGGGCTCTACTCTTGCTCCGGAGCGGAGCGAGCTCTTCGACAGGATCAGCTGGCAAGATATACCTAAATACAGATACCTTTCCAGTAGCGCATATGATCCTTTCAGCTTGCACCTGACACAAAACGTTATGTATTTCCCCGAGAATGACTTTGCCAGAGATTATGGCATGTCCCATCCGCATGAAGACCTCGCCACCGTGGTGGGGGCTTATGTTGGCAGTGGCGAATCATTGAGGAGCACGGTCAGAAAACAGATGGACCGCGGCAACTTCGAGCTCGCGGCCAAGTACCTCTTCGTCAAGCACGTGATGCCGTTTGCAGGCAGGGAGTATAATAATCTGGAAGGCGATTCCCTCACCATCGAAGAGGTGAAGCAGAAGTACCAAGCAGCAAAGGATAGATCAAAGACCAACCCCGGCACCTACGATATAATCCTCGAGATAGAGAAGGAATATCCCTTAAAGACCGAACCTGGAAAATAAAGCCATGCCAGCAATGGGAAACCCTTTGGCGTCTTAGCAGCGTTTCAGACCACCCGGAGGAGACCTAAAGGTGCTCCTCCCGAGCACTCGTGGATTCGAGTGCTCGGGATGCGAGAACGAGCGTATGAGAAGGGTAAAAGGCCGACTGTCATCGCGACTTGGAGGCTGACGAGAGGAAGACATCCAAGCCGCATGATGACAGCGGCCTTTTGCCGACGAGTAGCGAGGCGAGCGCGCCAGTCGACGGAGGGGTGGTCTGAAACGCTGCGGAGAAACGGATAATGATATCAAATAGATGTTTTTGATTGAGGCGGGCCGACGAAAAATTCGATCGAGTTGATGAGCACGTCCATATCTATGTGCGTGTTCTTGCAGGGGCCTTCGGGACGTTGATTGGTGATGCCTATCACGGAGAATGATGTGCCCACGTCGCGTATGCCGCTGACCAGGTCGCGCTCGCACGCAACACCGATGACGGCGGTGGGCCGCACCTCCTTCACCTTCTTGCGCGCCAGCTCCCCGCCCGAGACCGTGTGCACCGTCAGGGGATAGATCTCCTTGAGGGCATTTATCTTAAGCAACTGCTCCTTCGTGAGGCAGCGCGGCAGCAATATCAAGAGATTCTCTTTGCGATTCCTGGGCTTCAGCGCGCGCGAGATCGAGTTCGACACTGTTATGAACGAATGCCCGATCCGATCGCGTGATACGCCGATTGCATCCGCGAGCCTGAACGCGCCTGCGAAGGTCATGTCGTAGAGCGGCTTTAGTCTGAGAGGGGAGAAAAATATCCTTCTGCCAATCAGGGCTGTGATGATGAGCTGCGCATACCAGAGCGTCGCGATCGCCGTGAAGCCTATGGCGAAGATCCATGCAAATAGAGGGATGACAGAATGCCACAGCGCAAGCCTAGGGGTGATGAGATAGACGAATACCAAGGCGGAGGCGCACATGATGATGGTGAAGAGGGCGCTTGCTATTATGAAGAGCGATTTGCCTTCATCGATTGCGCTGGAATCAGAGCCATCCCAGTCGAGCCACTCGTCACCGAGGTTTCTGTCCGCAGCCCCCGAGAGACCTCCTTGGTATTGCTTGAAGTGGCTCATGTCGTCTTTGAGTCCTTGCAGCCTGCGGTTTTGGTGATGCGAAGTCCGTCAAATACAGGCCGAATAACGTTTGACGGCGTCGAAAGCAGCCAGTCGCCTTTCAGGGCCGATCTGCCGTGAGATGCGTGGGTAGTGCGTGCTGCCCGCTCCTCGCTCGCCCTGAGAGAGAAATGCCCTATATCGGCAAGTTACGCGTCTGGGCAAGTTAAAAGAATTTTTTTCTCCTTTTTAGTTTGACGCCACAATATGTAGTGGCTTAGAAAGTCTTGTACACACAACATATTGTGGATAAATCGGTGGATAACTGGTGGAAATTGAAGTTAACTATTTGATAATAAACAATAATAAAGCGGCAAGAACGCTTTTAAGGTCTTCTGAATGCGCCAGGGCATCCAATTAAAAATTATCCGACATCATTTTCGGGTATGATTCTGTATCTGGACTGAACTGCCTTTGATCTCAGGAGGATCGATGGTCACCAAAGCAGCGCCGAAAACGACACGTTCGAACCCGACAAGGGCCAGGTCGCACCTCGCCCCCGCCCAGAGCGGGATGGAGATCCAGAGGCGCTTCACCAGGCGCGGCGCAAATCCTCTCGACGAGCTCAAATATGAAAAGCGAGCGAGTCTGATCACCGATCCCGACGGCTCGGTCGTCTTCCGTATGGATGACGCAGAGATCCCCGAGCCGTGGTCGCAGCTCGCCACCGACATACTCGTCTCCAAGTATTTCCGAAAACGCGGTGTGCCTGGCGTGGGATTCGAGACGAGCGCGCGTCAGGTCGTGGAGCGTATCACGAAGACGATCGCGAACGGCGGCGTCGAGCAGGGCGGGTACTTCGCCTCGACCGAAGACGCGGAGGCGTTCGAGGCCGAGCTGTCCTACATGCTCATCAACCAGATCGGCGCGTTCAATTCGCCGGTATGGTTCAACTGCGGCCTCTATCACTCGTACGGAATAGAGGGCAGCGGCGGCAACTGGTACTGGGATCCGAAGGAGAAGAAGTTCAGGCAGACCCTCAATTCCTATCAGCAGCCGCAGTGCTCCGCGTGTTTCATACAGTCGGTCTCCGACGACCTCATGTCCATATTCAACCTCGCCGGCAACGAGGCGAAACTCTTCAAATATGGTTCCGGCACGGGCACCAACTTCTCCGCGCTGCGCTCGAAGTACGAGAGGCTCTCCGGCGGCGGCACGAGCTCCGGGCTCATGAGTTTCCTGGAGGTGCTCGACAGGGGCGCCGGCGCCACGAAGTCAGGCGGGACGACCAGGCGCGCGGCGAAGATGGTCTGTCTCGACGCCGACCATCCTGAGATAACCGATTTTGTGGATTGGAAAGTCAACGAAGAGAAAAAGGTCGCGGCCCTCATAGAGGCCGGATATACGGCCGACTTCAACGGCGAGGCGTACAAGACTGTGTCCGGCCAGAACTCCAACAACTCCGTGCGTGCGAGCGACGACTTCATGTACGCCGCGATCAACGACGAGCAGTGGGAGACCCGCTATCGCACCACCGGCGAGGTGCACGAGAAGCTCTCGGCCAGGGACCTGATGCACAGAATATCTTACGCGACGTGGGCATGCGCCGACCCGGGGCTGCAGTTCGATACGACGATAAACAAGTGGCACACCTGCAAGGCCTCGGGCCGCATCAACTCCTCCAACCCGTGCTCGGAGTTCATGTTCGTGGACGACTCGGCATGCAACTTGGCCTCCATCAACCTGATGAAGTTCTACGACGAGGAGAGCGGCGTCTTCGACGTGGAGGGTTTTGAGCACGCCTGCCGGATATTCACCACGGCGCAGGAGATACTGGTCGACTTCTCCTCGTATCCGACCGAGGCGATCGCGCGCAACAGCCACCTGTTCAGGCCTCTGGGCCTGGGCTACGCGAACCTCGGCACGCTGCTGATGGTCAACGGATTCCCGTACGACTCGGACGAGGGCAGGGCGCTGTGCGCCACCATCACCGCGATAATGACAGGAGTCGCGTACAGGACTTCCTCCGAGATCGCCTCCAGGATCGGCGCGTTCGACGAGTACGCAAAGAACCGCGAGTCCATGCTCGACGTCATACGCATGCATCGCGATGCGGCCTACGCGATCCCGCCGCAGGGTTGCCCGCGATATCTGCTCGACGCGGCGCGCGAGCAGTGGGACCGCTGCCTCGCCGATGGCGAGAGGCAGGGCTTCCGCAACGCGCAGGTAACGGTGCTGGCCCCCACGGGAACGATAGGGCTGCTCATGGACTGCGACACCACCGGCATCGAGCCCGACTTCACGCTCGTGAAGTTCAAAAAGCTCGCCGGCGGCGGGTACTTCAAGATCGTCAACCGCTCCGTGCAGATGGCGCTGAGAAAGTTGGGCTACGCGAAACACGAGATAGACGAGATGATCGCCTACATGCAGGGGACCGCAAACCTCACCGATTCGCCGCACATCAACGAGCACAGCCTGCGCGACAAGGGCTTCAACGAGGAGGATCTGGCCAGGGTCGTGCGCGCGCTGCCGGGCATCTACAGCCTGCCGTACGCGTTCAACGCGAACGTGTTGGGCAAGGAGGCGATGGCGCGCTTCGGATTCACCGAAGAACAGTACGATGCAAAGGACTTCAACCTTCTCCGCTCGCTGGGGTTTTCTGAGGCGCAGATTGACGAGGCGGGATTGCACATCTGCGGCTGCATGACGATCGAGGGCGCGCCCCATCTCAAGCCAGAGCATCTGGCTGTCTTCGATTGCGCCAACAAGTGCGGCGCCAGCGGCGAGAGGTTCATAGCGCCGATGGCGCACATAAAGATGATGGCCGCCGCGCAGAAGTTCATCTCGGGCGCAATATCGAAGACGGTCAACCTCACCAGGGAGACGACTGCGGAAGAGGTGGAGAAGATCTACATAGAGGCATGGAGGCAGGGGCTCAAGGCCGTGGCGCTTTACCGCGACGGTTCGAAGATGGCACAACCCCTCTCAGCGACAGCGAAAGAGCTCAAAAAAAAACTGGATACGAGTCCCGCGGAGGATGGCCTCGCTGCTGCGGCCCAGACCCAACCTGTTCTTAAGCGCAGCAGGCTGCCCAAGAAACGCCGCGGCTTCACCCAGGAGGCGCGCCTCGGCGGCCACAAGGTCTATCTCCGCACCGGCGAGTACGAGGACGGCACGCTCGGCGAGCTCTTCATAGACATGCACAAGGAGGGCGCCGCCTTCCGAAGCCTGATGAACTGCTTCGCAATCGCGATATCGCTGGGGCTTCAGTACGGCGTGCCGCTCGAGGAATATGTGGACTGCTTCACCTTCACCCGCTTCGAGCCGCAGGGGGTCTGCGACCATCCGAACATCAAGATGGCCACGTCGGTCATCGACTACATCTTCCGCGTTCTCGGCATGGAATACCTGGGGCGGACGGACTTCGTTCAGGTGAAGCCCACCAGGGACGAGGACCTCAAGATGCAGATGGAGAGCAGCACGGCGATAGACCGCAACGAGAAGAGCGAAAAGAAGGGCTGCTGCGAGGAGAAGAAGCAGCGTGCCGCGGTCGCGGTTACGAAGCCCGCGCTCGCCTCTTCATCGGACGGCCTGCAGACAACCGCGTCACAGGCGGTGGTCGTGAGCATAGCGGACGCAAAACGCGCTTCTCTCGGCGTAACCTCACAGCTCACAAGCATGATGGGCGACGCCCCCTTCTGCGATCAGTGCGGGCATGTCACCGTGCGCAACGGCGCATGCTACAAGTGCATGAATTGCGGGAGCTCGATGGGGTGCTCGTGATATGGGCAAAAACAATATCATCACAGAAGCAAGGGTATATCTAGTCGGTCGCCAGAGCGTGGACCAAAAGATGCTCACCGCATTCCTCGACGACGAGGGGCTCCTCTTCGAGACCGACACTGAGGTGCCTGCCGAGGTCCTGGCCGAGGCCGCAGGCCGTACCTGCTACATGTCCTTTGGCAAGGGCCGAAAGACCAACGCCGATTATCTCGAGCGTATAATTTCCAGCCACCACGGCTCGGTCCTCGAGCATGCTGTGTGGAATTTTCTTGTGACCGGGATCTCACGTTCTCTGACCCACGAGCTCATCAGGCACAGGGCCGGGTGGGGATATTCGCAGCTCTCTCAGAGATATGTGGATGAGTCCGAAGCTTGCTACGTCTGTCCGCCGTTCTACAGGGAGAACCCGGATCTCTACGCGAAATGGCTTGCCGCGGTCGAGGGCGCGCACAAGGCCTATATCGACCTCGTCGAGGCGACCGAGCCGTTCGTCGCGGAGGAGAACCCGGATCTTGCGCCCACCGAGCGCCGCAAGATCGTAAGGCAGTCCGCGCGCTCGGTCCTCCCCAACGCCTGCGAGACCAAGATATTCATCTCTGCAAACGCGCGCGCGCTGAGGCACTTCTTCGAGATGCGCGGCTCCTCCCACGCCGACGCCGAGATCCGCGAGCTAGCGGTGACGATGTGTCGCATCATGAAGGATGAGGCGCCGAACATCTTCGCAGACCTGGACATCGTGATCGAGGACGGTCTCGAGACCATCGCAGTCAAATATTCAAAAGTCTGATTGGAAGCTTGAAATTCCCTAGCGGATGAGGGAGCAGCCGCCGAGGCTGCCTTCGAATTTCATGCCCGGCGTCTCCGCTGCCTCTGTTGTCGTAGTTGAGTCTAAAACCGGGGCTGCGGCATCGATCTGTGCGGCGGTCTCAGGCGTCTTCTCGGCCAACTTGTCCTCGCACTCCTGCGCCGCCTGGCAGGCGTCGCCCACGCCGTTTCCGTCCGAATCCTCCTGCGAGAAGTTGGGGGTCTTGGGACAGTTGTCCTTATCGTCCGGGACGCGGTCTTTGTCTTCGTCCGCGGTCCTCTTAGCCAGGTCGCCCACCTGCTCGATCGGGGCCGGGCATTCCACGTTTACTCCGCTTATGCGCAGCACTGCCTGCATCTCCTCGGCCTGCTTCATGAGTTCATCCGGCGAACCCTCGACCGCCATGTTATATATGCAGCGGAACGCGTCGCCCTGTCCCTCTTCCTTCCGCGCATTCAAGATTTCGCAGTTCGGCTTGAAGAGGAAGGACTGCATGAGCCCTGTGGTCAGAAGATCGCCGGAGAAGTCCTTTGGCAGGAACCAGACGAAGAACCTGTCGTCCCCGATCTGGGTGTTCCACAAGGCGTTGTCCTCGACGAAATCGTAATCATTCGCTGATTTTAAAGATTTGGCATCGACACCCGCCGCCAGCCTTCCGTACACGACAGGCAGGCTCTCTGTGCCGTCCTCAGTTCTCACGAAGGTCAGCGAATAATCTTCGGCCTTGTCGCTGAGCACCCTCTTGTCGGACGAGGAACAATCGGCGATCATGGGGACCGCGTTCGCTGGTATGTTCATGTTCTTCATCAGGGTGTCGGTCTTCATGCCGAACATGGTATTTGCCGCAGGTTTGGAATCGGTCGGCTTCACCTGGGCGCTGTCCGTCCGTTTTTCCGCTGCGATTGATCGTGTGTAAGACACTGCGGCTATGGCCGCTGTGGCGACGACGATGGCTATCGCAAGAATCGAGATCCTCTTCATAGATCCTCCTTTTTATCAGCTCACCGGAAGCGTTTCATAGCAGGATTAATACCGCAATCCGACCAAAATGGGTATTGAAAACAAAGCCGGGGAAGGCTAATACCGCGCTCATGGAGATCAGGCGCAAGAAGATGCTTATAACAGGGTGTACCGGCTCCATTGGTCGGGAGGTGGCCATGGCCATGGCCCTGCCCGGCGTTGCGATGTGCCTTTGTTTTAGGGAGCAGGAGGAACAGGCCAGGGGGCTCGGCTTGAGGCTCTCGGAGATATGCGAGACGCACCTCATCCGATCGGATCTCTCACTCGCCGGCGCGCCCGAGAAAACGGTGGAGGAGTGCTGCGAGAGGATGGGCGGCATGGATCTGATGGTGCATTGCGCGGCGATACTCGAGAAGACGCCGTTTGGGACCGTTACCCCGGACCAATGGGAGAGGATATTGAACACGAATCTCAGGGCGTCGTTTTTCTTGGCCCAGGCGGCAGGGATGAGGATGCAGGCCGAGGCCGACGGCGGCTCCATGGTGTTCATATCGGATGTCGCTGCGAGGAGGCCCTACGGGGGTTATTTACCTTACTCGATATCAAAGGCCGGGATCGATTCCCTCGTCACGGGGCTTGCTCGATCGCTTGCGCCCAAGGTCACGGCGAACGCGATCGCGCCCTACGCCGTCGCGAAGCACGCGGGGATGACCGACGCTGAGTGGGGCGAAATACTTGAGAGGACGCCGATGCGCCGCGCGACCGACGCCTCGGAGATCGCATCGATCGTCAAGGCCGTCGCCCAATCTGAGACGATGACGGGCCAGGTGATAGCGGTGGACGGAGGGAGGCTGCTCAGGTGAAAAATACGCACACGGTTTCCAAGACGTTTTCTTTTTGCTACGGCCACAGGCTCATGGACGATCCGGGCCGCTGTCGGCACCTCCACGGGCACACCGCCAAAGTCGCGTTCACCCTCGAACGCGGGGAGCTCGATGAAAACGGGATGGTCGTGCACTTCGACAGACTGAAGGAGACGATAGGCTGCTGGATAGACGAGAACCTGGACCATCGCATGTTGCTCTGCGATCGCGATCCGATCGCGGCTACGCTCAAAAACGCCGGCGAGAGGCTGTTCGAGATGAAGGAGAACCCGACGGCTGAGAATATAGCAATGATGCTCTATGAGCTGGCAAAAAAATTCAACCTGCCGATCGCAAAAGTCGAAGTGTGGGAATCCGAAACGTCTAAGGCTTCGTTCTCTTCGGAAGGCGCTCTTTAACCCGTCACCACTTCTTTGATTTCAGGGAACTGGCGCTTGAGTTCCGCCTCCACGCCTGCCTTGAGGGTCATCATGGAGAACGGGCAGCAGCCGCATGCGCCGGTGAGCTTTACCACCACGGTGTTGTCCTTCTTCACCTCGACGAGCTCGATCCCGCCGCCGTCGGCCGCGAGCTTGGGGCTTATCTTTTCCTTGATCACCTTCTCTATCGATGCCTTGTCCATGAATTCCTCCTCAATTTTGGAATGCCCTTTGAGCATATAATCCAAACATGGGCAACAGCCATTTTTTTGACGGTATTATCATACTTAGAGAGGTGGCGCGTCTATACCCTATTGATATTTCAAGGTTTTTAATGGTCGAGTTGCTGGCATGTTCCTTGCTTTATTATGGATACGCCAGCAAATACAGATTTGAGCGGGGTCTGAAGGGGAGGACGTGCGAAGGCGGCTGGATGCGGTTTTGAGGGAGGCATGGATTAATAACTGTGGAAAACAACGGGTTTTGATAGTAAGGTTATCGGCACAACGCAGGGGGAAGACAGGAGGCAGGCAATGAAGAGATTCTTGGCAACAGCAACGGTTTTTGTCGCAGTGCTGGCGTTTGCCTCGACGGCTATGGCGGTGGCAGCGCCTGTATTCTCGAGCAACATCACCGATGAGTACGGCGGGGCAATTGAATTCGATGGCACCGATTCGACGATCAAGGTCGAATTCAGGCTCAAGGCAGGCGTGACGTATGAAGGCTTGCCCAAGTTCGGCGACTCTTATACGGCCGCTCCCACTTGGTCGTCGGACTGGACTACGACATCGGCAGAGAAATTTGACATGATCCTGATGACCCTCGTGCCGCTTCCTGTGAAATTCAAAGAAGTCCCCGTCACGTGCGTGAGCATTGAGGCCGGCACCACCGACCTCGGCGAGAAGATAAGGTGCACGCAGAAGACGGCCACATCCATCGGCACTCTCACTCAAAATCAGGTCATCGCGTGGGCGGGATATATGTACATATTCCTGGCCGACGCATACACCGATCCTGCGCTTCATCAAATGTTTAGTTTTCCGCTCAGCCTCGCATCCCTCATCTCCAAGGGGATAACCGTGGAGGCCACCGAGACCATAGTTGACGATGATCTTGACGCGATTGCGAATGATGTCGACGTATGCCCCAGCACGGCTGAAGCCGCTACGGTGGATGCGTCAGGGGATTATATGGGCTGTTCGGCTGAGCAGAAGCTCTGCTATAAAGACGGAACGTTAGATTGCGATGCGGATGGAGTCCTGAACGCCGACGATACCTGCCCTGAAGAGGCTGGCACTGCGGAGAACCTGGGTTGCGCTGCGGCATCGACCGCCGAGACCTCTGCTACGGTGGGCGACGGAGGCGGATGCTCCACGATCGCGCCGGTCGCAACGCCCAACATCTCCGGCATCCTGATGC
>JBAZOP010000057.1 GCA_041648665.1 bacterium
GCCTTGGCAAACAGGACGGCGGCTCCACGCCGATAAAGGCGCTGGGCGCGACGGATCAGCACTCGCAGGTCCAGCTCTACATGGAAGGGCCCAGGGACAAGGTCTTCACCTTCCTGGGGGTGGAGAAATTCTCTGCCGACGATTCGGCCACGCGCATCTCGGAGGCCGACGGCGCATACGAGTATTTGAACGGCAAGGACATGGGAGAAATCCTGCGCGCCGAGCAGGCGGCGACCACGCGCGCACTGGCGAGCCAGGGCCGGCCGAGCCTCACGGTCGCCTTCCCCGCGGTGGACGCGCGCCACATGGGCGAGTTCTTCATGCTCTACGAGACGGCCACCGCGATCGCGGGCGCGCTCTACGGCGTGAACCCGTTCGACCAGCCCGGTGTCGAGCTCGGGAAAAAGCTGACCAGGGAGATACTTGGAAAAGAATGACACAAAAAAACCGTTCCTCACCACGGCCTGGGTCGCCTCCACGTACTTCGCCGAGGGCCTCCCGTACATGCTCGTGCGCTTCATGTCCTCTGTCTTCTTCACAGACATGGGGGTGCGCGAGGCACTCCTGGGCTTCCTCAACTTCCTGGGGATACCCTGGAACCTCAAGTTTCTCTGGGCGCCCTTCCTGGACATATTCGGCACCAAGCGCAGCTGGATGCTCAACATCCAGCTCATCATCACCGCGCTCACCTTCGCGATCTCGGCGGTCGCCGGCTTCTACTCCAAGGGCGGACCCACTTCCGCGCTCTCCGTCATAGCCTTCATCTTCGTGGGGCTGGCGTTCGTCTCCGCGACAAACGACGTCGCGATCGACGCATACTACCTCGAAGGGCTGACCGAGAAGCGCGACCAGGCGGCGTACTCGGGTCTGCGCGTAATGGCCTACAGGATCGCGGTCATCTACGCGCGCAGCGTGCTGGTCGCCGTCGCGGGCATCGCGAACTGGGTCTGGGGCTTCGGCGCGGGCGCGGCGACCATGCTAGCCCTGTTCATCCTCCACAATGCGATCCTGCCCCGCTTCGAGGTCGAGCGCGCTAAGAAGCGCATACGGGTAAAAGAGGTCGCCCGCCAATTCATAGATTCGTTCTCATCGTACCTGAAACAGGATCGCATCCTCGTGGTCCTCATCTTCGTGGCGAGCTACAAGCTCGGCGACGAGATCCTCTTCTCCATGAACACGCCCTTTCTCATGCGCGAGCTCGGCGTCACCAAGACGCAGCTCTCGCTCATCGCCGGCGTCATAGGCTCGGTCACCGCGATCGCCGGCGCGATGCTCGGCGCGTGGTGGATCAAGAGGGTGGGGCTCCGCAGGGCCATCTGGCCGATCACGCTGCTCATGAACGTGAACATCTGGGCGTACGTCCTGCTCGCATGGGTCAAGCCGTCCGCGGCGGACCCCTTGGGACTCGCCTTCATCGCGGCCGTCCACGGCTACGAGAACATCGCGGCAGGACTGGGCACCGCCGCACTCATGGTCTACCTCATGAGGCTCTGCAGCCAGCAGTACAAGGCGGCGCACTTCGCGATCGGGACCGCCATAATGAGCATCGGGGCGACGTTCATAGGCGGGTTCAGCGGGATAATAGTGGAGAAGGTGGGCTACACGAACCTCTTCATACTGGGTTTTATCGCCGCCATCCCATCCATCCTTCTGCTCTTCAAGATCCCGCTCCACGAGGAGGACGAGAAAGCCAAATAAAAAGGGCCCCCGAGGGGGCCCTTTTATTGTTGATCACGCCGATACCTGAGTCATTCGCCCTTTTTCTTCTCCTGCATCTGCTCCATCATCTTCATCATGGGGCAGTTCTTCATCATCTCCTTCATCTGCTCTGGATTCATCCCCTTGCCGCCCATCATCTCCATCGGGCCCATGCCGCGATCCCAACCGCGATGGCCGATCTTCGCGATCTTCCAGTAGCCGCCGCAGATGATGAGCAGGATCGAGATGATGACCACCGCATGGCCCACTATCTTGTAGAAGAGCTTGCAGCAGACCTCCTCCTTGCAGACCTTCATGAGGAGAAACGAACCCGCGACCAGCGACAGCATAGAAACAGCGATCAACATCCCCGCTTCACCGTGCATCATATGGCCCCCTTTTTTGATTGTTCAGGGCCGGATTATCGCCCATGGGAAAAATCTCGTCAATGCCCTTGCCCTTGTTTCTTCAAGCTCACCACGTTACTCGCCTCCTCCGCCTGTTTGCCGAGATCTACCACCGCCCCCAGATATTCCTTTATCCGTCTGTCCTTTGGGGCGATCCGCCTGGCCTTGTCGAGCTCGGCTATGGAGTCCTTGAACTGCCCCAGGGTCGCAAGCAGCGCCCCCATCCTCGCATGCAGCACCGCTATCTCCTCCCCGCTCTCGTCCGCCATCTTTATGGCCTCTCTCATGCAATACATAGCGCTGCGAAGGTATCCCAACGCCGCCTCATCGTTTCCGATCTGAAGATGGTAGTCGGCGAGGAAGTGATAGACGTGCCCCATCTCACCCTTGAGCCAGGCGTCGTCTCCATTGACCATTGCCGCCCACTTGAGGTCCGAGAGCGCGCCCCTGAAATCCGCAAACTCCAGCCTGGCCTTGGCCCTCTGCAACCTCGCTTCAATATCATCGTCTTTCTCTATCCTCGAGTCCAGCGGCCCGAGCTCCTCGCGTATCCGCGCAGTCACGATCCTGGCCAGGCCCTCGAGCTCCTCAAGCAATTGAGCCGTATCTTTCGAGACCTTCGCCCTTCCGTACGCCCCTATCGCCATCCTGATCGAGTCCGCGATGCGCTCCCACGATTTGGCATCCCCCTTGAAGTTCGTAATGTGGTCCATCGTGATCCTGAGATAGTCCTCCGCCGCCTCCTCGTGCCGGCCGGCCGCGTTGTGCACGCCGGCAGAGAGCATGAGCAGCTGCCTGCGCTGATCGATCGCCTCATCCCCTGCCATGTGGCTCGTGAGCAGGCCTCGGTACAGGGCCACCGCAAGCCCGGCGCCATCCTTTGCGGCGAGACTCTTCGCAGCCTTGAGCCAATAGTTCATAGCTCTCCGGGCCGTATTTTGCGGGGTTTCAAACGCATCCGCCGCATTCGCCTCGATGAGGGCGGCCACCTCGGAGACGAGCGCCGCCGCCACGTGCATCCCGCCTTCCACGTAGTAATTGGCGGAGCAGACGAACGAGGAGAGGACCTCCTTGGCGTCGAACTCATCGCCGACCATAAAGAGGATGCCCGAGATGAACGAGAGACGGGCCGCCTCGCGGCATCGATCCCTGTCCGCCGGATTCCAGGCGAGAGTGGCGGCAAAAGCGGAGTCCAGAGCCGTTTCCGTGAAGAAGCCGCCGCCCAGGCGTATCGGTTTGATTTTATGACTCAGGGGCGCGGGGTTTATGATCTCCCTCATCTTGCTGCCCTCGAGCATCTGCGCGCGCCTCATCATCGCATCGAAATCCGCCTTGTTGTGCACTGAAGCGGATTCGCGCCTGAGCACGTCGGCGATACTGCGGGTGCTCATGAAGAAGATCGACTCTATTTCATTCGCCTCAGCCACGAATCCCGCGTCGCTCAACGGGTCGCCGCCTGCCTGCTCATATAAGGCGAGGGCTTTGGATGAGGTGTCCTTGACATCCACGAGCGGCCTGAAAGAACCGTGCGAGGATTCATAGGATATGACGCCCCCTGCGCCGAGTGCACCCGGCATCAGGACCTCGCGGTTACAGAGCACCCTCGTATTTTCGAACACAGCCCCCATCTGGTTTACGAAGGTGGCGAGCGCCGGCCTGGCCAGGAGCGGACCTATGCTTAAGCCCCGCGATGTCATCGGCATGAAATTCCCTTTCTCAACGCCGCTATAGCGTCAGCCGATTATCGTCAACCGGGCTGATTTGTTGCTAAAAAAAACAGCCCCCTCATACCAACCCTGTCGGGCGCTATCAAGGCTTGAAAAAAACGGCCAGGACTGCAATAAGGCCCATATGACGCCTCTGGCTGCACATCCTCCTTTGCCGGTTCAGAGCGCGCCCTTTCACCTGCTCACGCCGCCCAAGGTTGAGCCCGCGGCCATGCAGCAGGAGATAACCAAAGCTTGCTCCCAGGCACAGATGGTTGGCCTGAATATGGTCCCAGAGCTTCTGCCGCTCGTGCAGCAATTGGGGAGGCTCAGCAGCGAATGGAACGCCCCTTATTTCGACAGCATCCTCTATGAGCATATCAGACACTACAAGGACCCCGCCAAGGTGAAAGAGCGCCTTTCCGCTGAGATCGATTTCTTCCATGCGCTCTACAGGCCGGCCAAGAGGTTCAGGATATATCCGGTGGATGAACATTGGTTCGACGACCACTCGGTCTTTCCCACCATCATATTCGCGTCAGGAGGAAGGGTCTTCGGGTGCGCCGATTTCGTGAGTCTGCCCGAGGCGATGGTCCTCGAATATATACAGGGCGCGAGTTTCTCCACGTCGAGCGAGCAGAGGGCGATGATCGGCAGACCCTGGTTCGAGGCCTTCATGGAGCGCGCGATAGAATCACATTCGCGCCTCCATAACTTAGGGATCCGCATGATGCTCAGGATCGAGGAGGGCCATTATCTCCCCAGGATGGTGAGGGACCGCTATTTCGAACGGCTCCCCGCATCGGGCCGCCTGCACGCGCTGGCCACGAACAGGGAGAGGGTAAGAAGATCTCTGGATGGCCTATAAAGATTTTACGCAACTTTCGCGGCGCACAGCCGAAGAGCCCTCGATGCCGACCGTGACCAATCACCTCGTGCCGTACTGCCCTGTGCTGCCCAATTTGGGCAGCGCGCTGTTCCCGGTTTCGCAAAGGGAGCTTGCGCCCATGGCGATGGAACTCCTACGGGACAACCCGGCCATCGTCGTATCCGGCCAATACCAACGGGACTGGGAGCTCAACAGGCAGATAGGCAAGACCACGACCGTCAAGAATCGTCTCGTCAGCGCACTCATAAAGCAAGAGCGCACCGTCTCCTACTTCAACGTACAAAGAGCCGTGCTGAGTTTAGATCACACGGGTTCATTCGTATCCAATTTAGCTCCTCTGGCGAGTAAAGCGCGCACCCTGCGCGATGCGGATGTCTATGTGCTGGACGAGGTCCAGCATGCCATCCCGTTCAGGGACACATTGAAGGAGCGAAGGATGTGCCGGGAGCCTTATGCAGAGGCGATGATGGCGCTGTGGGACAAGGCTGCGAAGGGACTGGAGCGCGGCGGAAGACTGGTCCTCATATCCTGTTTTCACCCCCGCGACCCGTTCTTCTGGAACAGCATGTACAACAGCGCCATGGCGCTCTTCTTCAGCTCCCCCGTGCTGGAGCTGAAGTCGTCAAAAAGGTAGCCCTTATATTCTTGACATTATAGTCACAGCGGAGTTGATTGCGGCGCTCGATAACTACAACCAGGAATACCCAACAAGGAGGTTTTCTATGTTCGGTCTTAAGAAATGGTTTTTGGGAGGCATGCTGATCGCAGCAATAACATCCCTTCCGTTGTTCGCAGCACATGCAATGAACAAGGTTTATTTCAGTTCTGAGACATTCGAGCAGAACGAAGACGGCGGTACTGCCACGATCATAATTGTGCGCGTCCCCGAGGGTACACTCACAGAAAAGGCAGAAAGTCTCGCAAAAAAAGTAACCGTTGAGTTTGCGACAAGCGACGGCACAGCCACTGCAGGCAGCGATTATACTGAATATACAACAACAGTGGTCTTCGAAGCTTGGATCCCTATTCAAATCGTAACGATTCCGATCATTAATGACAATGATTATGAAGAAGATGAGATAGTCAATTTGGCTCTGTCAAATCCGACGGAAGAAGACTTAGAAAATCCCGATGTACTGGGAAGCCCCTCAACCGCAAAGCTGACCATTATCGAAGATGAAACCAAAGCCACTTGCGGCAATTCGGTTGTCGAACTTACAGAACAATGCGATTTTGGCCCCTCGGTCGAAGGCGATTGCTGCACCGACGACGACTGCCAATTTGAAGCTGCCGGCTTTTCCTGCGACGATCAGAGCACCTGTTCCCCAACCGATCAATGCGATGACGCGGGCCTGTGCACGGGCAGCGGTTCCACATGCGGCGACGGCAATCTTGATGATGCATCTTGCGGGGAAGGATGTGATGACGGAAATATGGACAACGGTGACGGATGCAACTCTACTTGCCAAATCGAATTCTGCGGCGACCAGATAATCAACAATACGAATGAACAGTGCGACGACGGAAACACGAAGGACAACGACGGCTGCAGCCCAACGTGCAAAATCGAGATCTGCGGCGACGGCGTGGTCAACAACAACGGCGACGAGCTGTGCGATGACGCCAACGCGGCGGGCGGCGATGGGTGCAGCGCAACGTGCCAGGTCGAATTCTGCGGCGACGGCTCGGTGAACAACAACGGCACTGAGCAGTGCGACGACGGGAACCTGACCGATGAAGACGGATGCGACAAGAACTGCGTCCAGGAAGCAGCCGCCGAAGAGGCCCCGGTCGAAGAGATCCCGGCCGGAGACATCACACCCGATGAGTCTTCCCCAGCCGGAGGCGGTTGCAGCCTGATTCGCAGATAGGTCGTTTTATTTACCGGTATGAAAGGGAGGCGGATCAATTCCGCCTCCTTTTTTATGTCCCTAATTCAATTCCATGATCGGCGTGGCGCCGACGCCGCGGAACATGAAATAGGAAGCGCCGATGAGGCAGAGGCAGGCCCACAGGTAATCGAGCTTGAGCGGCTCCTTCATGTAGAAGATGCAGAAGAGCCCGAACACCCCCATAGTGATGACCTCCTGGATCACCTTGAGCTGACCGAGCGAGTAAAACTGATACCCGATCCTGTTGGCCGGGACCTGAAGGCAATACTCGAAGAAGGCCACGCCCCAGCTGACCAGAATCGCCAGCATGAGCGCCCTTCCCCTCATGTCCTTGAGATGCCCGTACCAGGCATAGGTCATGAAGACATTGGATAACACCAGCATAAGGACCGGCATCGCACGCATAGAGTTCTCCTCTCAAATGCGCGGATGCATAGTCGACGCCTGCAGAAAATTCAAGGTTTTTCAGCAGGTTACAAACCGGGGACTGACCCCTCTTGAGTTCTTTTCTATTGCAAACAACCAGGCAACTGCATATACGCCGTATAATTATACGGAGGACTGACAATGGATGAGACAATCCGGCAAAGACCCATAGAAGTCGTGGCAAGGTACAGCATCCCCTATGACCTGGATACGCTCGTGGATGAGGGTTGCGGGGGCACAGACCTGTGGGAAGACGAGTACGGCGAAACCGTCGCCCTCCTCGTCTCTGACACGGGTTCAGCATACGTCTGCCCTGAGAACATGCCAACCTGGGCACGGTGGGGTTTTTATAATCACAAGTGGAGCCTCTACATGGAGCCTTCGGGCAAGGCCTGGCGGATGGAGCAGAAGCTGGTGCCTGCCGGTTCCAAAGCTGTGCGCAAATACGAGCACTCCGACGCATCAGAGGAATTTGAGGACATCCTCGCCTGTTACGAAAACCACGGCGTTTCGGATTCGACGGTCGAAGATATCAGAGACAGATTCACCTACAATCAAGATAACGAACCCGAACCGCTCTTCCCCTCGACACTGAGCGGAGCTGAAGTCTACCTCTCCGCGAAAAACTTTGGTGCAGAAAATTGTTATCTCAGTCTCAAGGATGATCTGATCAAGATCGCGATAGAAGATCCTGTCTATCTTTACTACTTTATTCCCGCCATGAATTCAGGTCCGCTCGCAGGAGAGATCGCCCAAGTTTGTTATAATTATAGCCCCGACATGCTCAACGACTCAATAGGAGAGGCGATAGAGATTGGCGAGGCATGCGGCAGCTGGCCTCACATGTTCGAGCCCGTCGACCAGGACAAGCTTCAAAAAATCATATCGGGGCTTCGCGCGGAAATCGAGGATACGAGGGAAAGCGATTCGAAGAGAGATATTTTGGACATCGCGATCCAGAACTTCGAGCGTGCCTACCGCACAGCGGCCGAGATCGAGGTGTTCGAGGACGAGTGCTACCCCGAATGTTCAAATCCTGCGCCCGTTAGCGCCCCCTGAATTCCCGCAAAGATATAGTTACGGGCGGATCGAGCCCTCGAAGCCGTCGGTGAAGAACTCGCCGAACCTTGCCACGAGGATCGCATGCGCGAAGGCCCTCGCATCTTCGTTGTTCTGTCGCGAGTCAGTCCTGGCGTCGCCCCTGACAAAGGAAACCCCGTGCCATCCGTACTGGTTGAAGTCGAAGCAGTACGAATTGCTCAGGTCGAATCGCGCCGCGATCATCGGCGTCATCAGGATATCGTCGACGAGCGCGTCCCCTGTGGGCGGCACGAGGAGATGGGAAATACTGCGGTCCAAAAATTCTGCAACCCTCTTCGCGCTATAGCCGTGTCCGACATAGACCGTGGCCTCTTTGCCGGGGGCCCCGCACCTGGCGCCGCCGCCGTTGCCTATCTTGAAGATTTCGATGATTCCCCGCAATGCGAGCCTTCCCAGGACACCCATGATCTTCGATAGTACCCGGGCGTTCTTGTAATCGAAGTTCAGATGCAGCTTCCATCCCTTTCCCGGCTCGAGGGCCTCGACCGCCTCTTTGTGAAGATCCCGGACATGGACCAGCGCCCCTCTGACTTCCGGCGTTACGAAAAACGGCCGCCTCCTCGGATACAGATTGGCAAGATATTCCGCCCCCTCCTGAGCTATGCGATATTCGTAGAGTCCGGGGAGGATACTCGACGCAGGCTCATAGAGCGTCTGCCACACGATATCGCCGCGATTGAACTCCTGTGCCGCTTCCAAGACCTTCGGCATCATCGACTTCGGCGAATACCCTCCCCTTTGCTCGATGTCGGCCGCCAGCGCATCCATCTCCGCATTGAGCTGAATAGCCCGCCTTGCGCGCTGCAATGCGCCAAAGACCAAGGAGGGAACCGGGCCGGCCGGGCATGCGAAAGACGGGGCAACGGGCGCCTGCGAATAGGCGGATGCAGCCGAAAGAGCGGGCGACACAATTCCCGCAGCAGGTCCGAAGACCGCCTCATGCGCATGGGCGATCGCCGCCGGGGCGGCAAGGCCGGTTGTAACGGAAGGAGTGATCATGTTTTGTCGCGCTTTTCTCAAGCGCGCTCATGGAGGTTGTCGACAGGAGAGGATACTTTGTTGCGCGCTTTCTTAATGGACCGAGGCGCAGGCCCACTCGTTTTTTCTTCCTTAAAATCTCAAGGGTTACAGACCGGGGAGCGACCCCTATTGGGTTATGAGCGCCGCCAGTTCGTCGGGCGCCTCTATAGGAATCATGTGGCCCGCGGCCTCTATGGTTTCGAGATGCGTGCTCGGGATCTTCTCTGCAAGCCAGCGCGAGTTCTCTGGAGGCAGCACCCTGTCCTCGGCGCCGACCACCACGAGCGTCTCGGCGGATATTGCGTTCACGCGGTCGCGCACATCGAAGGATTCCAGCGCGGCGAGCTGGCCCAGGTACGCCTCGACCGGCTGAGGAAACTCGTCGCTCATCCTCTCAGCAACATATTCCTTCGGCGACACCGTGTCCCGATATCTTGCGCCGAAGATGGTCTCATAGACCTCGATCAGGAGCGCCTCGCTCACATCGGTCCTGCGAAAGAGGGTCTTCACCTTCTCGGATGGGGGATATGGCCCGTGCCACGAGGGAATTGTCGACACGAGCACGAGCCTTCTCACGAGCTCCGGGCGACCCAGCGCCAGCTCAAGCGCCACGCATCCGCCCATCGAAAATCCGACGATATCGACCGGAGGTTCTGCAACCCTTTCCAGGAGTCCTGCGACATCATCGGCCATGACCTCCATGGTATACGGACCGCCAGGCTTATCGCTCCTGCCGGAGCCCCGCATGTCGCATGATATGAGCGTGAAGTCGCCCTTGAGGCGCCGGGTCAGCGGCTGCCATTCGCGCAAGTCGTTGCCCAACCCGTGGATCAGGAGCATCTGCGGCCCGCGGCCGCACGTCTCATAGTAAAGCCTGATCCCGTTTGACCTTATGTATGGCACCTGTTCTCCACGAAACCGCTTACCGTCGGTCGTTGGCTTCGATCTTCCCCTGCGCTCGATAGCTCTCCCTGTACTCACCGGGAAACGGCGTCTTTTCTCCCTTTTCTAATGTTTGGGTTTTCTGTTTCTCCCGATGGTGCTCTGCAAAGTCCCCATCGGGCAGAAAGAACACCAGGTCCTGGGATGGACGAAAAGGGCCAGGACGATTCCAAGCGCGGTGGTTATGAGACAGATCCGCACAAACACCCGGCCCCAGTGATAGACATTACCCGGATCCAGACTTATCTGATAGATCATGAAGCCCATCAAGAGGACGACGATCGACCACCTGAACACTTTGTTGCGGAACCATAGCGGTATTCTTGCGTTGGGGCTGATATGAGTGACGATCTTGTCATAAAACGCCCCGCGCGGACAAAAGGTGCCGCAGAAATACCGGCCTCGTTTATAGAAGCTCGTGAAGAGCGCCGAAACCATGACGATTGGCACAATAAAGCCGAGCAGCGGATACCACTGTCCCGCAATTATTGTTATCGGCACAAGGAGCCACAATACTGAGCGAATCATAGAACGTCTGGTCATGACAGGATTAGATGCCAAAACGAAATTGAATACAATCGGTTACTTACAACTCGGGAAACGGATCCTTTCTCTGCCTTTATTATCGCTTGTAATTAAAGAATCTCATTGAGGCTTGAATCGACAGGGATTCATTATGGGAGCCTCATACATATTCTCAGGCGTGTCCTCGTATTCCGACCTGATCACTATGGCGGCTTTCACAGGCTTGAAATCCGGGTCAGACCCGATCTTGTCCTCGATCCTCTTTACGATCGAGGAGAGAAAGTCATAGAATACAGAATACGCATTGATCTTGTCGCCGTTTGTATATCGCCTGTATGCTTCATTGCTGCCCGAAACGTCGCTCGCATAATAGAACGCTGACTTGAGCCAGGTCAGATTGCCAGGGCTGCAATAGTAATTCTCAGTGCTCTCCGTCACCGCCTTTCCGTGAACTTTCAGCCCGTCCCTCTGCAAGATCCACTTGATGAACGGCAGGCCGACCATGATATCCTGGGAGCGCTTCATGATACATGGATGCTTGAAGTAACAACCGCTCGGCTCTGTCAGCTGCGAGCGCATGCTCTGGGGGACGATCCCTTCACTGAATATATAATGGACGAAGAGGTCCCTCGCCTCCAGATTGCTCCCGTGCGCTATCTTCGTGCAGCCGTCCAGCGTGGAGGTGCCTTCGTACCGGTCCAGGATCTCCGAGCCACAGGGGATCGTAAATGTATAGGAGTGTTTTCCGAAATAGTACCGATTCAGGGCCCTGACCACCGTCTCGTTCACATCCGCCCTTATCTTGTTCTTCATCGAGTCGCCCATAGCATGGCCTCCTTTGCAGATGCGGACTCTCATAGCGCATTTTCGCGCGGCCTGGTGCAAATTTTTATGTCGGAAGGAAAGACTGGTAATTTTAATCAATTAGTTCAATAAGTTAGCATGTAGCCTGCCAATAGGAAACCACTTCGTAGTGGTTTGAACCTGTCACCTAACGAACCGTACGGAAGCAGGTTAGGTACGGATCTACTGATTGGCTTCCAGTGCGGTCAGGCGGCAATCGTGCTTTTCGCAGCGTTCGGTGATGCGGTTGATCTTGGAGCAAATTCGGCGCTCCATATCCAGAATGTCGTCCTTGAGGCCGCGAAAAACAAGTTCCAAATTTGAAAGCCGCATGTTGGACTCATCATGCGATGTTCTCAGCGCTTTCATGTCCCTGCTGTTCTCTCTGACTTCAGTTGTCAGTACATCCATTCGCTCGAGCACAAGTCGGAACTTTGAATTCTGATCTTCAATCAAGACAGCATTATAGTGCATCAGCGTCTCTTTCTGGTTCAACTCTTCAACAGGCGTGTCCACTCTGGCCTCCTTCGCCCTAGCCTTTTTCTTCAACATGCAACCTCCTCGTCTCTATGCGGCGCGCCTTCGCCTGTCAACGGCATATGCATCCTGGCTTATGCAAACAGCATGCCTATCAGAGGATGTTGTGGATAAGAGGAGAGCAGGCTGAAATATCGACGAATTTACGGAACACCCGACGATGCTGCAGTAATCAGGGTGCTGCGAATCGCTGCAGGGGTGACCAGAAATTGTGCAGCAGGAAGTGGCTTCCTATTGACGTATTTGCTGACAGTAGGAAGTGGCTTCCTGTTGACACTACGAGGTGAGAATTATGAAGGCCAGCATGCTGAGCATGGCCAATAGAAAACCGATCGTCAGTATCATCTTGTGATGTCTTTTCATCCTTTGCTCCAATCGCTTGCACAATGTGTCAGCAACTCAATCCCCCGCCCCCCTTTTGCTCCGTGACGGGGGTTTACGGGGGGCTAGTTCGTAACATTATTACACACACCTAAATATTGCTGAGAGGCTTTCATCCCAAATATGTCATTAATTTTATTCCAAAACGACGCTCCATCCTGCCAGATTACAAAACTATTATTACCATTTCTCTGTGGGATCTGTATTGATACACCTTCGATATAAGATCCTTTAACTGAATTAACACTAACAACATCTGAATCACCAGCGGACGAAAACTTTGGTGATCCGGTCATCAAATCATAAAACAACCATGTCAGCTTGGTTGAATTGTGTACATTCTTAAAAATAAATTTAGAATTCGTCTCTATAGATTCATTCCCAATGTCATGTCCTTCTTGGTAATTACACTCAATTGGCTTATTCCAATCTAAATCTTGTTTATCTATTTTGACAACATGATTACATGACACGCAACAAATGAAGATAATCAAAATTGAAAGAAGGTTTAATAGTTTCATAAGTGCACTCCTCATGTTTTCTAATCCATAATCCATGTCGTATTTCATTAAAATTGAACATCCGAGGACACGACACTTAACTACGTCTCTGTCCTTCGCTATCCCCCACACACCTTGCACGCGACGCTGTGAGGAAACTTGCAGAATTTATATTAGAGAGCAAGGGAATACAGGACAGCCAGCGGGGTCACCCTCCCCCTAACCCCTCCCATCAAGGGAGGGGGAAAGGGGTTCAAATACACCACATGTCAGGCAGGAAGGAGGACTCCCATCTGGATTTAGCAGCGTTTTCGGGACTTCTCTGCCTGGTGGCCTTAGAAGCGGAGCCTGGAGGGGCGTGATGTGGCTAGCGCAGTGAGCCGATTTTGTCGGCGAAGGATCGCCGGTCGCGCCTGAGTAGAACCAATTTCGCGCGACACCTCATGTTGTTTGAGCCCGCGAAATGCCCTCATCAATTTCGTAAGACCGTCTTTTGGCTTTCGCGGGCGAGTTCATGAGGTGAGGCGATACGAGACCGCTACAAAATCGTGCGAACGGAGCTCTCGCCACATCACGCCCCTTCAGGCGCAGCGTTACCGAACCGCGCCCCGTCTGCGGACTTCGGATTAGCGGGCTGTTCCAACTTAAAGTCACAATTTGTGACTTTAAGCTTTGGTGCCGAAAATGATGCAGTGGTGCTGCGAAACGCTGCACCTGCCGATCAGCGCCCCCCTGATTTTCAAGGGCTTTTATCTGGCCTAAGGATTGCATTTCAGATTCTTCATGACCCGAAAACCATTCAAACATGACAACGAAATACCGTCCTGCAACACAGAACTGCAACCGATCGCATCGGATCTGACGCCGGGAATCGAGAATCGCATCCTTGTCATCAGGGGCCAAAGGGTGATGCTCGATGCCGATCTTGCATACCTGTATGGTGTGACAACCAAACGACTCAATGAACAGGTAAAGCGGAACCAGGGACGTTTTCCAGCAGATTTCATGTTCAAGCTGACGAGTGAAGAGTGGTCCGAACTGGTCGCAAATTGCGACCGGTTCAAAAACCTTAAGCATTCTACAGTGTTACCCAATGTATTTACGGAGCACGGAGCCGTGATGCTTGCAAATATCCTGAAGTCAATGAGGGCTGTGGATATGAGCGTCTATGTCGTCAGGGCCTTCATCAGGCTCCGCGAGATAATCTACAGAAATGAAGAGCTGGCAAAAAAGATAGGTGATATTGAACAAAGGCTGGCCATCCACGACAAAGCCGTTATCTCGATATTTCAGGCGATAAGAAAACTCATGTCGCCGGGGCCGAAGAAGAGGAAGAAGGTAGGGTTTATTTGGTAAAATCAGCTTCGGATCCTAACACCGGGGACAGGCCGCTAATGTATCACATGTGTCCTCAGTCTGCCGCGGACTGTCCCCTATTTAGTGCGGACTGCCCCCTATTTTTGCACTTCATTCGTAGTCTTCGGTTCTTTAACTTTGAGGCCGGCTTGTTTGCCAAGCAACAAATAGATCGTCTTGGCCGGGCCGTCAGGAGCCATGAAGACGATAGAGGTCGGATTCTTGCCCCTCTCATAAATGACGATTATCGGAGAAACCGCCCTCTTCTTCATATACATATGAAGAGGGAGAGAGCGGGCGCTGAACAGAGGCCAGCCGCCCCGGTCATAGATCGTGTTCAGGGCGGTGGGAAGGGTGTCGTTTGCCGCCTTGAAAACCGCGTCATAGCCAAAGTACAGCTCCTTGATCGCAGAATAGGGTATCTTGAACATCTCGACGCTCTCGGTCCCCTTTCCATCCTTCTGATCGATGCGAGTCTTATAGAAGATTGCCTCGGTCGTCCCTAAGTCCAGCATCCCATTGTATTGCGCATATTGAGTATACTTCTGAACATCGATCTCCGGGATTCCCGTCACATACGTTACATCCTCAATTTGCGCAGGGACAGAGGAGGGGCCTTCATACACCCTTGTGCTCGGTTTCGGCGCAACCGCAAAAGCGGGGGCAGAAAAAATAATCAACAATGATGCTGCAGTTATAATTCGAACGATACTTTTACCCACATTGCCTCCCTATTATAATGATCCCTGCTTGGAGGCACGTCTATAACATCTAGAAATTAACACAAGGGTGTTGAGTGCCGCCCCGCCTGCGAACTTCGCGCAAACAGTCTTAACACCGGGGACAGGCCGCTAAGGTATCACAGATTATCCTCAGCCCGCCGCGGACTGTCCCCTGTTGAACTGCGGTATGTCACCTATTGAACTGCGGAGTGTCTTCTATTGATAATCAGAAAGCCAGTTCGCCTTCCATGACCGCGATGACGGATGCGCCGGAGAGGAATTGATCGAACAGCTCGTTGCCTGACGGGTTTTCGGGAATCGTGGTCTCGAGTTTCATGGTGATCATTCCCTGCGCGAGCGGTTTCACCGTCTCGATCGCAAGATCGGAGAGCACGAAGTCGACCATGGCCGAGACCCCTTGCCTCGCCTGATCCGCGGTCAGTTCGCCCAGCGCCACGC
Organism: bacterium; assembly: GCA_041648665.1. Taxonomy (NCBI): domain Bacteria; species bacterium. The sequence continues at coordinate 15,405 of JBAZOP010000057.1, forward strand.
GGATGCGGAAGCCGACCCCGTCGAGATCGATGCGGGTGCCGTCAAAGGTCCCCTTGGCCTCCACCCCCTGGGCCCCGCTGATGATCATCGTGGCGGTAACACCCGAGGGCAACTGCGGGATCTCCTCGGAGCGCAGATACATTATCGCGTATGGGAAGTCGTCCATGCGAAGGGTGACGTCGCCGCCCGAGATCGTGAACCTTATGGGACCAGTGATCTCCAGATCCTTCGGCCCCCCCGGCGCCAGATCCGGGATGTCCAGCGCAAAGCCGCCGGTGTAGCACGCGGTGCCGCTGCCAGGAGTGCAGGTGGCGAAGGCGCCGCCCGCCTCCTCCTCGCCGTTGGGACCCTCTATCGCCTCGCCCACGACCTCGACGTAGAATATCCCCTCGCGCGGATAGTCGTACACCGCCTCGAGTATGGCGCGATGATAGATCACGCCCTCCTCTTCCTCTCCCACTTCGTCGGGATTCTTGGGGATCCAGCGTTCGTTGTCTCCCGTGACCCAGCCGCCGTAAGCGGCCTGGGAGGGCTCGAGGTTCATGGGCGCGTACGTGACGCTCACCTGCATGGAGCTGCCGGGCGGGATCACGACGTCCGCGGTCCCGACCGCCTGTCCTCCGACCGTGATCCCGTCTATGCGGAAGTGGCCGGCGGAGTTGGAGCCGCGATCGAAACCTATCGCGCGCATGTGCTGCTCCTCATCGTTCGAGCTGTTGCCTATCACTATCGTCTTGCTCGCGCTCTCGGTCACCGCGGTCTCGTCGAACACCTCCGTCTGATACACGACGAATGAGCCGCCCTCGGAGCATGCGCTGAGCGCGATGAGGAGCAACGCGATACCAAGGAGTTTGCGAATTTGTGATATGTTGATCATGTTTTCGTAATCAGTTCTCAGTTTTCAGTTATCTGTTTTCCATTTCTCCCAGTCCAGACGCACGGCGCCATCGCCATGCAGCATCGGCACCACACACTTATCGACCCCCGGCCGATAAAGTTGCGTCAAAAAAACCGCGGGCGAACAAACGCCTACGGTTAAATTAGCCTTATAAATCAACTTATTGGATTATTTTGCGGTTTATGAACTCCCGGGCCGCCTTCTCTATCTCCGGGTTGTCGGTGAGCGCCACCGGATATTTGCCGGTGAAACAGGCGTCGCAGAACCACTCGCGTCTCCCCTTCTTGTCGAACCAGTAGAGCCCGTCGTGCGAAAGATAGCCCAGCGAGTCCGCGGTGATGAACTCGCGTATCTCCTCGATCGTCTGGCTCGCGGCGATCAGCTCCTTGCGGGTGGGGGTGTCGATGCCGTAGAAACAGGGCCACGCGGTCGGGGGGCTGGAGATGCGAACGTGCACCTCTTTCGCCCCTGCCCTGCGTATCATCTTCACGATCTTCATGCTCGTGGTCCCGCGCACTATCGAGTCGTCGATCACGATCACACGTTTGTCCTTGATGATCTCGCGCACGGGATTGAGTTTGATGCGCACGCCGAAGTGGCGGATCTCGCTCTTGGGCTCGATGAAGGTGCGGCCCACGTAGTGGTTGCGTATCAGCCCCATCTCGAACGGGATGCCGGATTCCTGGGAGTATCCGATGGCCGCTGGCACGCCGGAGTCGGGCACCGGGACCACCATATCCGCCTCCACCGGGTGCTCCTTCGCAAGCTGCACACCAAAGCCCTTGCGGATCGGGTACACGTCGCGGTCGAATACGTGGCTGTCCGGCCTCGCGAAGTAGATGTATTCGAATATGCAGTGCTGCTTCTTCTTCCCCTCTCCGTTGAGTGCGCCCTTGTAGGAACGCATGCCGCCGTTCTCGAAGAGGACGATCTCGCCCGGCTCTATCTCGCGGAGATAGGTCGCGTCGATGAGGTCCAGCGCGCAGGTCTCGGAGGCCGCGATGTACGACTCGCCCAGCTGGCCCAGGACCAGGGGCCTGAAGCCCCAGGGGTCGCGCGCCGCGATCATGGCGTCGTCCGCGAGGAAGACCAGGGAGTACGCGCCCTCGACCCTGCGCAGGGCTCGCGAGATCCGCTCGACGAGCGAACCCTCGCGCTCGCGGGCGATGAGGTGCATGATCACCTCGCTGTCCATCGTCGACTGGAAGATGGAACCCTGCTGCTCGAGCTCTTTTCGGAGGGCGAGGGCGTTGGTGAGATTGCCGTTGTGCGCGATCGCGAGGTTCCCCTCGGCCGTGTTCACGACAAAGGGCTGCGCGTTCTCGATGTGCGAGCCGCCGGCAGTGGAATAGCGCACGTGGCCTATGGCCGAGGATCCGGCGAGCTCGGCTATGACGGCGCGGCTGAAGCAGTCGGCGACGTGCCCCATCGCTTTGTGCTGGAGGAATACGCCCTTCCGGCTCGAGACTATGCCTGCGCTCTCCTGACCGCGATGCTGCTGCGCGTAGAGCGAGAGATAGGCGATGTTCGACGCCTCGCTATGATTGTGCACTCCGACTATTCCGCACATGGATATTACCCCGTCACTTCATGCCGACGAGATTCTCGAGGGCCGTGGACCACTTCCTATGGAGCTGCTGGACCTCCACTGAGAGGAGGCCCTTGATCTCGAGCATCCTTCCGCCGACCCTGCCGATCCTCTTGGCAGGCGCGCCCAACTCCTTTGATATCGAGATGACCGCGTCGAGGTCTTTCGGGCTGCACGAGACTATGATGGTCGCGGCGCTCTCGCCGAATAGCAGGACGTCGGGCCGCGCCTTTGAATCCAGATCGACCGCAGCACCCAGCATCCCCCTCTTGCCGGAGATGGAGCACTCGGCCAGCGCAGCCGCGATGCCGCCCTCCGACAGGTCGTGCGCGGATTTCGCAAGGCCGCGTTTGATCAGCGTGCGAACCGCGTTCTGCACCGACTTCTCCCTCGCAAAATCCAGCTGCGGCGGCCTGCCCGCGACCTTGTTGTGCATGGCCTTGAGATACTCGCTGCCGCCCAGGTCCGGCTCGTGCCAGCCGAGCAGCACGA
>JBAZOP010000058.1 GCA_041648665.1 bacterium
CGACGTCCTGCTGGTGAAGGGATCGCGCGGTATGAGGATGGAGCGGGTGGTGGATTACCTCAAACAGGAGATAGGGACGGGCTAAATGCTATACTATCTATTATATCCGCTGCACTCGGAGTTCGTCGGGTTCAACGTCGTGCGGTACATCACGTTCCGCATGTTCATGGCGACGTTCACCGCGATGGCGATCTATTTCATATTCGGCAAGCCGCTGATCAGGATACTCGCCGCGAAACAATTCTGGCAGACGGTGCGCGACGACGGCCCAGTCACCCACATGGACAAGAGGGGCACCCCGACCATGGGCGGGCTCTTGATCTGGGCCTCGGTGTTTCTCTCGGTGCTGCTCTGGTCCAGGTTCATGGAGCCTTTCGTGCTCATGGGCATCTTCGTGATAGCCGGCTTCGGGATAATCGGTTTCATAGACGACTACCGCAAGGTGATACTCAAGGACCCGAAGGGCATGAGGGCGCGGGTAAAATTTCCGCTGCAGATAGTCGTCGGGACTTTCGCCGCCCTGGCGCTCTTCGACGCGCTCGGGTTATCGAGGGAGATAACTCTCCCGTTCTTCAAGGAGTTGGCGCCGAACATCGGATGGACCTACGTGCCCTTTGCCGTGATCGTGATCGTAGGGGCTTCGAACGCGGTCAACCTCACCGACGGTCTGGACGGACTGGTGAGCGTGCCCTGCATAGTCGCGTTCCTGGCTTACGGCATCTTGGCGTATATCGCCGGCCACGCGGCTATCGCCAACTACCTGGCGGTCCAGGCGGTGCCCGGTTCAGGCGAGCTCGCGGTCCTCTGCGGCGCGGTCGTGGGCGCGTGCGTCGGTTTCCTCTGGTACAACGCGCATCCGGCCTCCATCTTCATGGGCGACGTTGGTTCCTTGCCGCTAGGCGCCCTGCTGGGCTATGTGGCGGTGGTCACGAAGAACGAGATACTGCTGGTCTTCATCGGCGGCATATTCGTGCTCGAGACCATATCGGTCATAACGCAGGTGGTCTCATTCAAACTCACCGGCAAGAGGGTTTTCCGCATGGCGCCCCTGCACCATCATTTCGAGCTCAAGGGATGGAGCGAATCAAAGGTGATAGTCAGGTTCTGGATAATATCGATCATACTCGCGCTCGCGTCGCTGGCGACGTTAAAGCTGCGCTGATTTTAAGAAGAAGGGGAAGATGAGGGAATGGAGAGGGAAAAAGGCGCTCGTGATCGGGCTGGGTCGCTCCGGCGTCGCAGCCGCTCGTTTCCTGGCGAGCGAGGGCGCGATCGTCACCGCAGAGGATGCGAAGCCGGAGGACGCGCTCGCCGCTGCGATCGAATCCCTGGTCGGCCTCGGAGTGAGCTTCTCTCTAGGCAGGCACGATCCTAAACTCGCGGTCGGCAGCGACTTCATAGTGGCGAGTCCAGGCGTGCCGCTCGATCTCCCCGGCTTGGTCGCTGCGACGAAGAAGGGCGTTCCACTCGTAGGCGAGATGGAACTTGCGATACAGAGGATAACTAGGCCGATCGTCGCGGTCACCGGCACCAACGGCAAGACCACGACCACAGCACTCATAGGTCATTTGCTCTCAGGGGCCGGCATATCGGCGTGCGTGGCCGGGAACATAGGCACCCCGATCCTGGATCTCGTGGAAGAGGCGAATCGCTCGAAGTACGTGGTTCTGGAGGTCTCTAGCTTCCAACTCGACACCGCGCCGTCGCTCTCGGCCAAGATTGCGGTCTGGCTCAACGCCACGCGCGACCACATAGACAGGCATGGCAGCTTCGAAAATTACGTGGCGAGCAAGGCGAGGCTCTTCTCCCAGATGAAGGGGGACGGGTTTGGGGTGTACAACGCCTCCGACGAAGCGGTATCGCGGTGGGCAGTGAAGTCCGGATGCACGCTTGTGCCGTTCGACCCGACCGGCGGCATCTTCTCAGACCCGGGCGATGGACCTTCGATGCGCGGATGGTTCTCGGACGGGGATCTCTTCGTGAAGCTGGGCGGCAAGGCTTCGCGGCGCTATCCGCTTTCGAAGGCGAATCTTACGGGCAGGCACAACAGGGAGAACATGCTCGCCGCACTCTTGGCGACCTCACTCGCCGGCGCGGATCCCGCGGCGATCGAGGAGGGGCTGGCCACGTTCGAGGGGCTGCCGCATCGCGTGCAGCTCGTGGCCGAGCATAAAGGCGTGCGCTATTACGATGACTCCAAGGGCACGAACGTCGGGGCCACGGTGCGCGCGATAGAGGGATTCGAAGAGCCGATAATCCTGATAGCCGGCGGTCTCTCCAAGGGCTGCGATTTTTCCGATCTCGTGCCTGCAGTTCGCGCCAGGGTCAAGGAGGCAGTGCTGATAGGCGAGGCGGCGGAGGAGATGGAGAGGACGCTCGGCAAGGGGATTGCCACCAAGAGGGCGTCGTCCATGGACGAGGCGGTAACCATTGCCTGCGGCGATGCGCATCCCGGCGACGTGGTGCTTCTGTCGCCGGCGTGCGCATCATTCGACATGTTCCGCGACTACGCGGACAGGGGAAGGGCGTTCGCAGAGGCGGTAAAGAAGTTCGTATCCCGTGAATCCGGTTTGGGAAGGGGCGATGGGAGATCTTGATTATCAGAGGGTCCATCTGGACTCGAAGCTTCTGTTCTGCGTGATCCTGCTCGTGGGCATCGGGGTCACCATGAATTACAGCGCGAGCGCGGTGCTGGCCAGGGAGCGCTTCGGCGACAGCTATTTCTTCCTCAAGCGCAGCCTGCTGTTCGCCATGGCCGGCTTCGTCGGCATGGCGATCACCACGAAGTTCTCGTACGCCGGATACCGCAGGCTCGTCTACCCGATACTCGCGATCGCGCTGGCGCTGGTCGGGGCGGTCTTCGTGCCCGGCATAGGCAAGACCATTGGAGGTGCCACGAGATGGATCTCGCTGGGCCCGGTGGCGTTCCAGCCCTCCGAGGCGGCGAAGGTGGCGATGATCATCTTCCTGGCCTATTCGCTGGAGAAAAAATCGCAGAGGATAAGGAGCTTCGGCATAGGATTCCTGCCGCATATGCTGTTCATGGCAGTGGTGGCGCTGTGCATCCTGGTACAGAGGGATTTCGGCGCCGCCGCAACTATCGCTGCGATCACGTGGCTCATGATGTTCGTGGCGGGCGTGAGGCTGCCCTACCTGCTCGGTTTTCTTGCGGCGATGTTGCCTCTGGCCGCGATGCTCGTGGCGGGCTCCGAGTACCGGCGTCGTAGGATCTTGGCGTTCCTCAACCCGTGGGACGACCAGTACGGCTCAGGATTCCAGATGATACAGTCGTTCGTGGCGATAAACGAGGGCGGGTTCTTCGGCCGCGGCCTGGGCCAGGGGCAGCAGAAGCTCTTCTATCTGCCCGAGGCGCATACGGACTTCATATTCTCCGTGATAGGAGAGGAGTTGGGGCTCGTGGGCATCATGCTCGTGATAGGGCTCTTCGCATTCTTCTGCTACCGCGGGCTGTGCATAGCGCTCAAGGCGCCTGACATGTTCGGGCGTTATCTTGCGGTTGGCTGCACCCTGCTCATAGGCATGGGCGCCGTCTTCAACATGGGGGTCGTGATGGGCGTGCTGCCCACGAAGGGGCTGGCTCTTCCGTTCATAAGCTACGGAGGATCGTCGCTCGTGGTCTCGCTCATAGCTGCGGGGATATTGCTCAACATCTCGAGCTACAGAAAGATGTACGGGAACGCATGATGATCCATGAGGCAAAAAAACTGAAGGTGCTGATAGCGGCCGGCGGGACCGGCGGTCATGTATTTCCCGGCATAGCCATCGCCGAGGAGATGAAGAGGTTCGATCCCTCCGTCCTGATAAGCTTTGCCGGAACTGAGCGCGGGCTCGAGGCGGATATAGTTCCGAAGCACGGGTGGAGGGTGGCGATGATCCCATCCCACTCGATCAAGGACCGCAAGGGCCTGGCGAAGATCGCCGCTGTGCTGATGATACCGTTGTCGGTAGCGAGGGCCATGGGCATACTCATATCCTCGAGGCCGGACGTGCTCGTCAGCATAGGCGGATACGCGGCAGGCCCGCTCTGCCTTGCCGCATGGATGCTCAGGGTTCCGGTGGCGCTGGTTGAACCGAACGCGATACCCGGGATGACAAATCGCATGCTCTCCAGGTTCGCTGAGAAGATCTTCGTCGCATTCAGCCGGGCGAAGGAGGCCTTCGGCGCGAAGGCGATTCTCACCGGCACGCCGGTCAGGCGGATGGTACTCGAGGCGAGGCACGGGGAGAAGCCGGCGTCCGAGAGGATGACGGTCTTAGTGTTCGGCGGGTCCCAGGGCGCGCGCACGCTCAACAGGGGCATCGTTGCGGCGCTGTCGTCGCTGGCCCGGTTCAGGGAAAAACTTTATTTCATACACCAGACCGGGGCCGGAGACGATCGCTCCGCAATAGGCCGCGCATATAATGATGCCGGGATTGAGGCGAATGTCTTCCCGTTCTCCGATCGCATGTGGGAGTGCTACGAAAACGCCGACCTCGTAGTCGCGCGCTCCGGAGCGAACACGGTGGCGGAGGTGGCGGCGCTCGGCATACCTTCGGTGCTCGTGCCGTATCCGTATGCTGCGGACGACCATCAGAGGGCCAATGCGGAGGCGCTCGTCCGCGCAGGCGGCGCCGTGATGATGGACGATCGGGATTTCACAGGCGACAGGATAGCGAAGGAGATCGTTTCCATGATGAACGACCGCTCGCGCCTCGAGGTCATGCGCAGGGAAGCTTTGGGGTTTGGAAGGCCGGATGCGGCGAGGTCCATCGCAAAGGAATGCCTCGCGATAGCGTCGGGCGAATAGGAGAACGGCGTGTTCAAGAAGTACAAACAGATCCACATGGTGGGCATAGGCGGCATAGGGATGAGCGGCATCGCCGAGGTGCTCCTCAATCTGGGCTACCGCGTTACCGGCTCTGACGTGAAGAAGAGCTCGACCACCAAGAGGCTGGCGCGCAAGGGCGCGAAGGTTCATCTGGGGCATCGCCGCCAGAACATCGACGGCGCCCACGCGGTGGTGGTCTCCTCCGCGGTAGGAGAGAACAACCCCGAGGTGAAAGAGGCCAGGAGGCTCGGCATCGCGGTGGTGCCGCGCGCCGAGATGCTCGCAGAGCTCATGAGGCTCAAGTACGGCGTGGCCGTCGCCGGGGCCCACGGGAAGACCTCCACCACCTCCCTGATCGGCTTCATGCTGGATCGCGCGGGGCTCGACCCCACGCTCATAATAGGCGGAAAGGTCAACAACCTCAGGTCCAACGCCAGGCTGGGCAGGGGCGAATTTCTGGTGGCCGAGGCCGACGAGTCCGACGGGTCGTTCCTCAAACTCGCGCCGACGATCGGCGTGATCACGAACATAGACCACGAGCACATGGAGAACTATTCCGGGTTCGGAGACCTCAAACGCGCGTTCGTCGAGTTCGCCAACAAGGTTCCATTCTACGGCGCGGTGATCGCGTGCACCGCCAATCCTGTGGTGAGGAGCATCGTGCCGAGGATCACGAGGCCGTGCATAACCTACGGTGCGAAGGATGCCGACTACTGCGCGACGGAGATACGCCAGCAGGGGGATCGCCTCACGTTCACCGCCGTGTATCGCGGCGAGGCGCTCGGCGAGTTCACCCTTCGCATGACGGGCATCCATCAGGTCGAGAACGCGCTGGCGACGATCGCCGTGGGCCGATGCCTCGACATACCGTTCAAGACGATGAGGTCCGCGCTGCGCGGTTTCAAGGGCGTGGCCAGGCGCTTCCAGGTGATCTCGAAGAAGGGCCCGATAGTGGTGGACGACTATGCGCATCATCCGGCCGAGATACAGGCGACGATATCGGCGGCGAAGGCCGGCTGGCCGGAGAAGAGGCTGGTCGCGGTGATCCAGCCTCATCGCTATACCAGGCTTGCCTATCACTTTGACGGATTCGTATCGTGCATGAAGGAGGCCGACGCGGTGGTCGTTATGGACGTCTACGCCGCCGGCGAGAGGCCGCAAAAAAAATATGACGGGGGGAGACTATGGAAAGAGATGTGCAAGCGGTACCCGAAGAAGATGGTGGCGTTTGCTCCGACGACGGAGGAGGTGCTCTCGACGCTGTCGCCGTGGTGCCGGAAGGAGGACATGATCCTCTTCCTGGGAGCGGGCAGCGTGACTCAGACGGCGAAGGCCTTCTCGAAGAGCTTGACCTGATATCGCTGAACCCGCGACTCAGGGCGAAGCTCGAACGGCAGTCGGAGCAGGAGAAGCGCCTGACCAGGGAGCAGCGTGATTCGCTGATCGGATTGCTTCCTCCGGGCGCGGTGCTGTTCGACGAGCCGATGGCGCGCCACAGTTCGCTCGGCGCCGGAGGCTCTGCGGAGGCCTACGTCAGGGTCGAGGATACGGCGGAGCTGATAAGGCTGCTCGGCTGGGCGTTGGAGAACACTGTCGATTATCGCTTCTTTGGATTCGGCAGCGCTACGCTCGTGAGGGATGGGGGAGTTTCAGGGCTCATGGTAAAACTCGGTTCGGGGTTCAAGGCCGCTGACCTGGAAAGGCAGCAGGGGGACGATGTGTTCGTCTCTGCGGGAGCTGCGTTCAGGAGCAAGGACCTCGCGAACTTGTGCGCTGCAAGGGGGCTTACAGGCGCGGAGCCGTTCGGCGAGTTCGACGGGACCGTGGCGGGCGCGCTCTTTGCAAAAGGGGGCGAGACGACGCCTGCCTTCGCGCCGGCGATCGAAGAGGTCACGATAGTGACCAAGGAGGGCCGAGAGCTCACGCTGCGCGGCCAGGCGCTGCGCTTCGAGGAGGGGGCCCTCAAGATTCCCAGGACATCCGCAGTGGCAAAAATCCTGCTCAAGCTCAAGGCTGCGGCCGATGCGAAATCACATGATGAAACCTCCGTGGATGATCCCGACTCTCAGATGAGGCTTGCGCGAATCTTCGCCAGCCCGTGCAAGACAAAGGCCTCGGTGCTCATAGAAGAGGCCGGGCTCTGCGGGGTGAGGGTCGGAGGAGCCAGGGTTTCAAACCGCGACGCCAACTCGATCGTTAACGAGGGTCAGGCCACGGCCAGGGACGTGGCGGTGCTCATGAGCCTCGTGCGCGACCGCGTGAAGGATGAGACCGGTATAACGCTGATGCCGCTCATCGACGTCATAGGAGAGCGCTGAGTTTCAATTGAGGATCACGAGGTTTTTTATGACCGGAAAATGGAAGGGCAAGAGGGTCGCCGTGCTGATGGGAGGCATCTCCAAAGAGAGGGATATATCCCTGCGCACCGGTGGCGCCATATCGGCGGGGCTTGCGCGCCTCGGCTATGAAGTGATCTCGATAGACGTCAAGGGCGGCGCGGAGCTGGCGGGGAGGCTCGCATCCGAGAAGGCCGACGTGGCCGTGATCGCCCTGCACGGAAAGTTCGGCGAGGACGGGTGCGTTCAAGGCCTGCTCGAGATGATCAGGATCCCATACACCGGCGCCGGGGTGCTCGCCTCTTCGGTGGGCATGGACAAGGTGGTGTGCAAGCGCGTAGCGCGCGGGATAGGCATACCTTGCCTTCCAGAGGTTGCGTTCGACTCCGAGCGAGACGATGCGGATGTGTTCGCAGCAAAATTCGCGATGGATATGCCGGTCATCGTCAAACCATCGAGGGAGGGCTCCACCATAAACATGACCATCGTGAAGAAGAAGGGCGATCTGGCCCAGGCGCTCAAGACTGCGGCCGACTCGGACAACAGGATCCTAGTCGAGAAATACATAAAGGGGAGGGAACTGACGGTCGGCCTCATAAACGGCGAGGCGCTCCCGGTTCTGGAGATCGCCCCCAAGAGCGGATTCTACGACTACGCGTCCAAGTACACCAAGGGCATGACGGAGTACATCGTCCCGGCCAGGATAAGCGATGCGCTGGCGCAGAGGCTGAAGGATTACAGCCGGCGCATCTACGCGGAGATAGACTGCGAGGGAACAGCCCGCGTTGACTTCATAGCGCCGTCCGACGAGGAGGCCTATTTCCTGGAGATAAACACCATACCCGGGATGACCGAGCTGTCGCTGGTGCCTAAGGCTGCGGCGCATGTGGGTATGGGGTTCGACGAAGTCTGCGAGCGCCTGCTCGACGGCGCCCGCCTCAAAGTGAATGTCTGATCAAGGTATTTATGAGCGTTTTTCTACAGAGACAGACGGTGAAGCGGCGCAGGCGCTGGGCGGACAAGCTCCGCCAAGTGGAGCGCGCGCTGCTCTCCATGCTTATCATGGTGGCTGGGCTGGCTGCTCTGTACGGCCTCTACAGACTCGTGTTCCTGGGGCCGGCGTTCAGCCTCGAGAAGATAGTGGTCGACGGCAACTGGAAGTATCTCTCTGCCGCGGAGGTGGCGGATCTCTCCGGCGTGCACAGGGGCGAGAACCTGTTCTGGATGTCGGTGGGTGACATCTACAGGAGGCTCACTGAGGAGCCGTGGGTGAAGGAGGCCGCGGTCAGGCGCAGGCTCCCCGATACCCTGTACATCTACATCGAGGAGTTCAGGCCCGTAGCCATAGTGTCGAGCGACGGATTTTACTACGTGGACGACGAGGCCACGGTGCTCAAAAAGGTGGAGGCTTACGACGACAAGGACATGCCTCTGATAACGGGTATAGACATAGAGGGAGGAGGCATGAGCGATGACGGCGTTGTCAGGATGAAGGCGTCGTTGGAGCTGATCGCCGCTTTCGAACGCTCGCAATTCGGAAGCAGGAACGGGCTCGCGGAGGTGAACTTCGACGAGGCGAACGGATATTCGGTGTTCACCAGGCGCGAGCCGATGCAGGTTTTGATAGGGAAATCTGACTTTGCCGACCGCATGCGCAAGATCGACAGAATGGAGGCTGCGATCACCGCGAGGCAAGGTAGAATTCAATATATGCTTGCTGATGAGGAAGGAAGGATAACAGTCAAATACAGGCCTGCATGATCCCGAAGGGGAGGCGCCGCGCATGCAGCGCCGCGATCCTCGGTTTTGTGCGCAGTGAAAGGGGGAGTCGATATGGCAAGGAGAGAAGATCTGGTCGTTGGACTCGACATCGGCACTACGAAGATATGCTGTATTGTCGGAGAGGTGATGAACGAGGGGGTGGACGTGGTGGGCATCGGGACTCACCCCTCGAAGGGGATGAGGAAGGGAGTCGTCGTCAACATCGAGAGCACGGTCAACTCGATAAGGAGGGCCGTCGAGGAGGCTGAGCTCATGGCCGGCTGCGAGATCACCTCCGTCTTCGCGGGCATCGCCGGCGGCCACATCAAGGGCATCAACAGCCACGGCATAGTGGCGATAAAGGACAAGGAGGTGACGCCGGCCGACGTCGACAGGGTGATCGACGCCGCTCAGGCGGTCTCGATCCCCCTCGATCGCGAGGTCATACACGTCATCCCGCAACAGTTCATAGTGGACGACCAGGACGGGGTCCGCGACCCGGTAGGCATGAGCGGGGTGAGGCTCGAGTCAAAGGTCCACATCGTCACCGGCGCCGTCACCTCGGCGCAGAACATAATCAAATGCTGCAACCGGGCGGGGCTCAACGTCAACGACATCATACTGCAGCAGCTGGCCTCCTCCGAGGCGGTGCTCTCCAACGACGAGAAGGACTTGGGCGTCGTGCTCCTGGACGTGGGCGGAGGCACGACGGACATCGCGATCTTCTCCCAGGGATCGATCGTGCACACCGGGGTCCTCACCATAGGCGGCAACCACCTGACCAACGACGTGGCTGTGGGCCTTCGGACGCCGCAGCACGAAGCGGAGAAGATAAAGCAGAGGTACGGCTGCTGCGTCGCCGGGATGATCCACAAGGACGAGACCATAGAGGTCCCGTCGGTCGGCGGCCGCAGCCCAAGGGTCCTCTCCAGGCAGATCCTGGCCGAGATACTCGAGCCGCGCATGGAGGAGATATTCACGCTGGCCCATCAGGAGATCTCGCGCTCCGGGTTCGAGGACATGCTCGCCGCGGGCGTGGTGCTGACCGGCGGCACGTCATCGCTCGAGGGCGCAGGCGAGCTGGCCGAGCAGATCTTCAACCTGCCGGTGAGGCGCGGGCTGCCCAAGAGGATCGGGGGCCTGGTGGACGTCGTCAAGAACCCGATGTACTCCACCGCCGTAGGCTTAACACAGCTGGGCTCCAACAACCGCGACGAACAGCGTTTCAAGGTCCGCGACCGAAACATATACAACAAGGTCAAGGGCCGCATGAGGGAGCTGCTGGGAGAGATATTCTAATAATAGACAACATAAGGGAGGACCCCATGTTTGAATTGGTCGAGAGTTGCGCTCAGAACGCAAAAATAAAGGTGATAGGGATCGGCGGCAGCGGCGGCAACGCAATCAACACGATGATGGAGCAGGGCCTGGAGGGGGTCGACTTCATCGCCGCCAACACGGATCTGCAGGCGCTCAGGCTCAATCTGGCGCCGAGCAAGATCCAGATCGGAAGGGAGCTGACCAAGGGGCTCGGCGCGGGCGCCAACCCGGAGGTAGGCCGCAACGCCGCGCTCGAGGACCAGAAGACCATAGTGGAGCATCTCGAGGGCGCGGACATGGTCTTCATCACGGCGGGGATGGGCGGAGGCACCGGGACCGGCGGTGCGCCCATCATCGCAAAGATCGCGAAGGAGATGGGGGCGCTTACGGTAGGCGTCGTGACCAAGCCCTTCACTTTCGAAGGCCGCCAGCGTTCGCAGCAGGCTGATGCCGGCATCGCCGAGCTCAGGGATGCGGTCGACACGCTCATCACCATACCGAACGAAAAGCTGCTCGGCGTGGTGGGGCATGACGTGACGGTGATCGACGCCTTCAAGAAGGCGGACGAGGTCCTCTTTCAGGCGGTCAAGGGCATATCCGACCTCATCACAGTGCACGGTCTAGTGAACCTGGACTTCGCCGACGTGCGCACGGTAATGAATGAGATGGGCATGGCCCTCATGGGCACAGGCATCGGCGCGGGCGAGGCAAGGGCGATCGACGCGGCGACCAAGGCGATATCGAGTCCGCTGCTCGAAGACACCACGATAAAGGGCGCGACCGGCATCCTCATCAACATAACAGGCGGCCCGGACATGACGCTGTACGAGATCAGCGAGGCATCGAAGATCATACAGCAGGAGGCGGACGACAACGCCAACATCCTCTTCGGCGCCGTGATCAACGAGGAGATGCGCGGGGAGATGCGGGTCACGGTCATCGCCACCGGCTTCAACAAGCCTCACGGCAAGGTAGTGCGGCCGGCGCACCAGGTGAACGCGACCCCCTCGATCTCCACCTATTCGCAGGCGGCCCAAGGGCTCACCATGACCATGCCCAGGCAGGCGGCTTATGCGCAGGAGCAGAGGATGCAGCCGCAGCTGGCAATACAGGCCCAGCAGGTTCAGCCCATGCCCCAGAAGGGGGTTTTCCCGATGGGGGCTACGAGGCATGCGCCGGTCTCCGCAGGGCTCCTGGCCAGCGAGGCGATGACCAAGGCCGGGTTCGCCAAACAGGACGTCAATACGGACCTCAAGGACATAGCCCGCGAGATAGGCGTTCTGGAATACCAGAACGACGAGTACGACATACCCACGTTTTTGCGAAAACAGGCCGATTAGTGGTTTTAAATGGGGTTTGTGCGGGTTATGATTAATTTGGAGAAACAGCACAACTTTTGAAAAAATTTGCGGATAACAGGGGGTGTCTTCTGGCGCCATATGTCGGAAGCGCGTATAATTGACTTGGAACTAAAGATCCCCCATCCATAGGGAGATGTAATGTATCGAATAAGATCACTTGTCATCTGGATCGCGATCATATCGGTCGCATCCCTCCTTGTGTCCTGTTCAGGCAAAGATCATGCGAGAAGCGCGCGCGATGCAGGCCGGTATATAAGCGAGCACAACTTGAAGACCCTGCCGCGCTCCGACATCCCGCTCGTGATAAACGAGCGCGTGGTCGCGTGGATGGAATACTTTCAGGGGCCGGGCAGGCGTCACTTCGAGAGGTATCTGGCGAGGTCTGGCCGGTACATCCCCCTCATGACCCAGATCCTCAAGGAGCAGGGGATGCCGAGGGATCTGGTCTACATTTCGCTGATCGAGAGCGGGTTCAACGACAGCGCCCGCTCGCACGCCAGCGCGGTCGGCGCATGGCAGTTCATAAGGTCCACCGCAGGTCTCTACGGCCTCGATGTCAACGGATGGGAGGACGAGCGCAGGGATCCGTACAAGGCGACCGTGGCCGCCGCGAAGTTCTTCCGCGACCTCCACGATGAGTTCGGCGACTGGTACCTCGCCATGGCGGGCTACAACGCCGGCCCAGGACGGGTTCGCCAGGCAATCGCTATCACCGGAAGTAAGAATTTTTGGGATCATGCAGCGGATAGAAAGGCTCTCAGGGCCGAGACGCGCGACTATGTTCCAAAATTTATCGCAGCCACGATAATGGCTAAGGATCCGCAGCGCTTCGGTTTCACAAACATAGATTACGAGGAGCCTCTCGAATTCGAGTCGGCGAAGGTCGATTCGCAGACCGACATCTCCGCCATAGCGAAGTGCGCGGGAGTATCTGAGGATCAGATAGCCATGCTCAACGCGCATCTGGTGCGCGGCGCTACTCCTCCGGGAGAGAGCGGCTACATGGTGAAGCTGCCTAAGGGGACGTCGGAGAAGTTCAGGGTTGCGTACGCCCAGCTGCCTGAGGACGAGCGCATCAAGGTGATGCGCCACAACGTGCGCAAGGGCGACACGCTTCCAAAGCTCGCGCGGCGCTACGGCGTCAGCAGCAGACAGATCGCCGCTGCCAACGGCCTGGGCCGCAAGGCCAAACTAAGGGCCGGCGATACGCTGGTCATCCCGGTGGGCGCATATGCGGCCAAGTACGCCTCATATGACGACGACGACGGTGGATCAGGTTCGCGCGCAGAGGGCAGGGGCCGCTACATAAAGTACAAGGTCAAGAAGGGCGACACGCTTGGCAAGATCGCCTCCAGGCACAAGGGCGTGACCGTGGCCAAGCTCCGCAGCTGGAACAAGATGGGCGGCAAGTCCATGCTGAGGCACGGGCAGACGTTGAAGATATACGCGAAGGGCGCGCCGTCAGGATCGCGCAGTGCAGGCGCTGCCTCCGGCGGAGAGACCTATACGGTGAAGAAGGGGGAGACCCTCGGCGGCATAGCGGCAAGAAACGGCGTATCCACCAAAGAGATTATGGCGTGGAACGATATTCAGGATGCGAAGGACATAAAGTATGGCCAGAGGCTGCGAGTGGCGCCGAAGGAAACTGATGCAGCGCCTCAGCCGGATCAATCGAATGACTCCGTCGCTTCGACTAAGCCTCCGGCCAGGCAGGCCAAATCCACCCACAAGGTTCTCAAGGGCGAGACTCTGGGCCACATCGCGGAGCGTTATGGCATGGGCACGAAAGAGCTCATGGCCCTCAACGGCATAAAGGATCCTCGAAGGGTCAAGGCAGGCGCCGCGCTAAAAGTGGTGATGAAGAACTCGGGCGCGGATGATTTGACCACAGCGCCGGTCAAGCGCGAGACCGCAACAGCTGAGACCACCACAGCGGTGAAGCTCGATGAGGCGACCGTCCCTTCGCCTGAGATCGTAAGACAGCTGGAGAGCAAACCGGTCGCGACGCCCGTCGCTGCATCCAAGGCAGGCAATGCTTCCGGCGGGATGCACGAGCTGAAACCGGGCGAGACGCTTGGACACGTGGCTGAGAAATACGGCGTCTCCACGAAGCAGCTCATGGCATGGAACAACATAAAGGATCCGAAGAGGGTGCGCGCTGGCGCAAAGCTCAACATCAAGTCCGGATCTCCTGCGAAGTCCGAGCCGGCGAAGGCCGGTGAGCCGATAAAGTTGGATCCAGCGAAGGAGGCTCCAGGCACGCCGATCAAACTCTCGGACGCATCGGTCGCGCCCGTGGCCCCGATCAGAAGCTCCGCGAGCACGATCACGTATACGGTGAGGAGCGGTGAGACTCTCTGGGATATAGCGCGCCGCCACAGCGTGACCATAGCACAGCTGCAGGAATGGAATAAGCTGGACGATCCCTCCGCCGTCCGCGCAGGCACGACTCTCAAGGTGATCAAGAACTGATCTACTGCCTTCCCTCCACCAGCGCATTCACCACGTTCGGGTCGGCCAGCGTCGAGGTGTCGCCCAGGTTCGTGATGTCGCCCTCTGCGATTTTGCGCAGGATGCGGCGCATGATCTTGCCCGAGCGCGTCTTGGGCAGCGCGTCGGTGAAGTGCAGTTTGTCCGGCGTGGCGATCGGCCCGATCTCCTTGCGCACGTGCGCGACGAGAGCCTTCTTTACCTCGTCGCTTCCGTGCTGGCCGGCCTTGAGTGTGACGTATGCATACAGCCCCTGGCCCTTGATCTCGTGCGGGAAACCCACGACCGCAGCCTCCGCGACGGAAGGATGCGAGACGAGAGCCGACTCCACCTCGGCAGTGCCGATGCGGTGGCCTGAAACGTTGATCACGTCGTCCACGCGGCCCATGAGCCAGTAGTATCCGTCCTCGTCAACCCGCGCGCCGTCGCCGGTGAAATAAACTCCCGGGAACATAGCGAAGTATGTCTCCTTGAAGCGCTCGTGATGGTTGTAGACCGTGCGCATCATCCCAGGCCACGGTTCCTCGATGACGAGGTATCCGCCCTCGTTCGGTCCGCACTGGCTGCCGTTCTCGCGGATGACCTTGGGCTTCACGCCGAAGAACGGGAACGTGGCCGAGCCGGGCTTGGTGGCGATGGCGCCGGGCAGCGGGGTGATGAGGATGCCGCCGGTCTCGGTCTGCCACCACGTATCCATGATCGGCGCCTTCTCGTGGCCGATGTTCTTGTAGTACCAGATCCATGCCTCGGGATTGATCGGCTCGCCTACGGAGCCCAGCACGCGCAGCTTCGAGAGGTCGTGCTTCGCGGGCCACTGCTCCCCTTCGCGCATGAGCGAGCGGATGGCGGTCGGCGCCGTGTAGAAGATCGTGACATTGTGCTTCGCGCAGATCTCCCAGAAGCGGCCGGCGTCCGGATAGGTGGGCACTCCCTCGAACATCACCGACGTCGCCCCGTTGAGCAGCGGCCCGTAGACGATGTAGGTGTGGCCGGTGACCCAGCCGATGTCGGCTGTGCACCAGAAGATGTCGTCGTCATGATAGTCGAAGATGTACTTGAAGGTCGTGGCCGCATAGACCATGTAGCCGCCGGTCGTGTGCAGCACGCCCTTCGGTTTGCCGGTCGATCCGGAGGTGTAGAGTATGAAGAGCGGATCCTCTGCTCCTATCTTCTCGGGTTCACAGGTCGTCTTCTCGCCTGCTATCGCATCGTGCCACCATACGTCGCGGCCCTGCTTCATCGAAATTTCCTGCTTCGTGTGCTTGAAGACGATGCAGTTGGTGACCGGGGAGCCTGCCTCCTCGCACATGCGCATCGCCTCGTCGGCCGCGGTCTTCAGCGGTATCGGCTTCTTGCCGCGCCATGAGCCGTCGGTCGTGATGAGCATCTTGCAGCCGGAGTCCAGTATGCGGTCGCGGAGCGCATCCGCGGAGAATCCGCCGAAGACGATCGAGTGGATCGCCCCGATGCGCGCGCACGCGAGCATGGCGATAGGCAGTTCGGGTATCATCGGCATGTAGATGGATACGCGGTCGCCCTTCTTGACGCCCTCCTTCTTGAGCGTGTTCGCGAAGCGACAGACCTCGTCCAGGAGCTGTTTGTAGGTGAGGCGCGTGGTCTGCGTGGGCTCGTTGCCCTCCCAGAGCAGCGCGACCTTGTCTCCGCGGCCGGCTTTCACGTTGCGGTCGAGGCAGTTGACCGAGACGTTGGTCTCGCCGCCTTCGAAATACTTGATGTCGATCTTGTTGCGGAAGTCGTAGGAGCGGACCTTGCTCCACTTCTTGGACCATTCGAAACCCTGCGCGATCTCGCCCCAGAATCCCTCCGGGTCGCTGATCGATCGGTCGTACATCTTCTTGTAGTCTTCGAAGCTCTTGATCCAGGCATTCTTCTTGAGCTCTGCAGGAGGATCGAACCTTCTGGTTTCCTCCATCATGGATTTGATCGTGTGCGCCTCTGCCATGGTGCTCCTCCTTATTTGCCGCCTTGCACAGCGGGGCTGCACATATAGTGGGGGATGCGTGTCTATGTCAACCAGAAGAGCGGAAAGGTTTTAATTTATGCTTTGGCTTGCTGCGGTCTGGTTCGGCTGGGCTATGACAATCGGCTGAGGATACTGGGCCTGGGGTTGCTCTTCGGTTGCGCTGATCGCTTCCAGCACAGGCGTGGTGATGGGGGCCATGGCCACTGTTGTCGGCTCGTCGCTCGGCGTCGAGTAGTCGTCCAGGAGAATCACGTTCACGCCGAGGATCGTCACGGAGCAGGCGATCGCTGCGAGCGCCTTGAAGATGCGGGAAATACCCATTGCCCCTCCCTTTTTGGTTTCATCACCTTTTCGGCGGAGGGGCTAGAAAGTTGCTCGAATAATTGAGATTATCGCTAAAGAATAAAGCAGTAAAAACAACTACTTATCGAAATTCTCGTACCGGGCCGGGATCTCTCCCTTGCCGTTGCAATGCGGGCAGGGCTCCGTGATGCCGAAGGTGTTGAATATCGTGCGGCCATACCATTCCTGCTCATAGCCGTGTTCTTCATATCCCAGGTGCGAGAGCTCGTGCGCAAATGTCTGCAGGATCTCCAGGTGCGATAAGGGCGAGAGGATGCGCTTCTTGCGGCCGTCCTTGTAGATGGCCTTGTGCGTGTGCGTGGCGAGCGTGATGGAACGATCGTCCAGACAGCAGTTGCCCAGCGTGCGGTGGTGTTTTTTTGGATTGGGCACAAAGGAGCGGACCACCCTGGGCATCATCATGGTGGGCATCTTTTTGTGGACTCTCATCAGGTATTTTTCGAGCCAGGCGAGACTTTTTGAGAATTTTGTCCGTAATTTTAGTTTTTTAGGGGGTTTTTTTTCGATTTTAACCCTTTTTTTAGGGGTACTCTTGTAGTCCTTGGCGATTTTCACCCGTTTCAATGCCTTCTTTTGCCTATTTGCAGCCATATAAACCCCTTCCTAATTGTATTCTAACACATTTTTGAGGACCTAGCGATATTGCTCATAGCATTGCACTTTATTGCAATATTAGAGGCAACTTTGCCTTCCTTGCGGCCGAAAATAAAGGGTGTGGGGGAGCAAGCGGGGGTATCTCATGTCGGATGTGAAGGCCGCAAAGGGTGATCCAATAATTGATGTGATGGAGGAGTGTCGCGTTGATGCGAGCGCGTGCATGCTCTCGGAGCTTCCTCCCGACGCCTCTGTTGAGGATGAGGATGCGATCGCCGAATACGTCGATCAGTACAGAGAGACGCTCGACGGGCTGGCTACGCTCGATCTGGATCTCTTCACCCTGGACTCGCGCGATCTCGAGGCGCTCACTGAGAGAAAAAACGCGGATGTGCTTGCGGAACTCATCGCGCGCGATCCGGCATATCAGGTCCTGAAGCATAGGCGCACGGCGCTCGAATTCGAAGCGACGAGGCTCGATCCTGTCGGCCACAGCCCGGGGATACCGTCCGCGCATTACAAGAGGCTTGTGTATCTGCTGCAGGCCGGTCTCGCGCAGCTTGTCGATCCCACGCTTACTCCCAACGGCCGTTTCGGCCCGCAGACCAGGGACGCGCTTGCGGATTTCCAGGACAATCGCGGAATCGACCGCTTGGGCGGCGAGCTCGTGGACCAGGGGACTGTGGACGCGCTCGTCTGTGAACTGCGCTTCGACCTCGCGGGAATAAGGCAGCGGCTCACCGATGCGCAGGAATTATTCATGAACGACAAGGTCCAGCCCTTCTTCATAAACGGCCCTGACGATAGCGATGTCGACGCGCGTAATTTTGTGCGGGCGGCACTCGAGGATGCGATGATATGGGTCGGCGCGCTGAACGGGCGCGTGAACCTCTCCAGCCCTGCAGGGAAAGAGGCGCTGCAGGTTGCGATCGAGGATTACATAGGCAAGACGGTTGACCTCGTCGGAGAACGCGCCGTCGCCGACATCCTGAACGCCATAGATCTGGAAAACCCGGTCGTAGAGAGAATCCGCTGATAAGCCTGAAATCAGAATGAAATCGCCGTTAAAACCTCGTCAAAAGGGCTCTGGCAGGAGTATGGCCTGCGCTGAAAAGGGCCATTTTTAGAGCTAAAATCGCTGTTTTCAGAGGTAAAATCGACCGAAAATCAAAAATTCCCCTTTTTTTTCAGAATGGGATCTGCTATAAAAAGTCAAGTTTCAAGTGCTGTTTAACAATCTTGGCGTCGCGAACAAGCGGGCCGCGCGCCCTCAATGAGGAGGAGTTATGCCGAAGAA
>JBAZOP010000059.1 GCA_041648665.1 bacterium
CGATCTTCCTGTTCTCGGAGACACGGACACAGATACTGACACAGACACAGACATCGACACAGATACTGATACCGACACGGATACGGATGTTGATACAGACACCGATACCGATATCCCGGATGCCGGCCCGGACAGCGGTCCTGACACGGACACTGACACAGATACTGATACCGACACGGATACGGATACTGACACAGATACCGACACGGACATCGACACAGACACAGACACGGACATGGACGCCGGCCCGGACGGCGGGATCGACGCAGGGGTCGACGGCGGTATAGACACCGACACAGAGACAGACACAGAAACGGAAACAGAGACAGACACCGAGATCATCTACACACCCTATTCCTGCAAGTTCGTGGCAGAGGACTCCTGGGGCATGAAGTACGCGATGTTCATGGAATCGGTGAGCTATGAGAACACTCAGTTCAAGGGCGCGCTTGGAACCAACTGGATACTGGAGAGCGCGCGACAACAGCTCGCAGCAAACAGCTGGCCAAAGGACGCGCAGACCATCCCGGACTATGCGCTGGACCTCACCGGAACATATGAGTTCATCGGCGCAGTCGGCGAGTTCGGAGGCGAAATCACGCTCAGCAGTTGGGACACAGGACTTGAGTCTTTTGTCGAAGGCCTGATCCTCCCCATGACCGAAGCAGATGAAACGACATGCGATCCGACGCCGGTCGATCCGACCACGTCGAACGAACTCTATTTTACCCAGGACAGCGCCGTGAGCATGGACGTGGATTGCGACGACTGGGACGGAATCCAGTGCAATGCGTTTTCAGGCGCCGGCCTCATGTACTTCCCCTACCTCTTCGAGGACTATTGGAACATCACTATGGAGTGCGACGCCATATAGAGGCGAGCAGGGCGAAGTTAAACACGATCACGGAGGAACACCATGCGAGTAGACAAATATATTGTTGCCTTGAACACCCCCCCCTCGGACGAGGCCGTGCCCCAAGTCATAGATACAGAGGTCCCGCCGGACATATGGTCCGAGGCGCCCCCTGCGGATGAGCCCCCTGCAGACGAGGCCTTGCTCCCTGAAGATGAGGAGCTGCCTCCTGACTCAGAGACAGAAGAGACAAAGCCAGAGGAAGAAACAAAGGCAGAGGAAGAGGAGATCTTGCCGGCCAAGCCGGCTGACGTGAAGACAAAGGAGCGCCCGCTCGCCTGGCTGCTCCAGCTCGGGGCAAGCCCCCGGTACCGGATATTCACGGACTTCGCGGGCGAAGCGATGGAAGAAGGCAGAGGTGCCATGGGGCTTTCGTTCGACGTCATGACACCCAAGCTCGAAAGCGGGGCCAGGTTCTATTTCGGCGCCGACTTCCACGGCTGGAAAGACGCCATGTTCGCAGGGTTGAGACTCGGGGCAGCGGGTGACGTCACAGACCACATATTCTTAAAACTCGGCGCGAACCTCGGCTACATCGGCATCGAGGGCGCAGACGACGACAGCCAAAATGTCCCGATCGAGCTGAACAACCCCCCTGTCACTTCCGACGGCACGGCCTATTCCTTCAACCCGGTCTCCATGGACATGTCGATGAAGGGCGGCGCGCTGACGATATCGCCCGAGCTCGCCGTCACCTTCAAGCGCTGGGCGCTGGGCGGCGGAAAGACGATCTCCCTGGGCGCATTCATCGCCCTCGAAGCCGGCATCTACCTGGCCGCAGTGACCGACGAAGGCTGCAACTACGCCTATGACCCATACGCCGCGGACAGGGTGGAGGTGAGGCCGGACGGGAGCGGGAACGCGAGCTTTGAGCAGACGAGCGCGCTCGACTCGCGCTGTCGCGCGGACGAGCCCTCGTACGGCACCATCTTCGGCGGCGAGGCCGGCCTCCAGCTGGAATTCGGACTCTAATCCATAGGATATAGTAATTATATTTTTCTTGTGCTTTGGGGGACATGTACATAAAAATCAGCCCAAAGCAGCGTATCATTATATAGAGGGATTGAAGGAGGTTTCAAAATGTCCGACTTCAACATGGATCTCAAAAACCCGCTCACCTGGCTGCTCGCACCCCTGCTCGCCCCGATTGCCCTCGTGGGCGGATGTGACGAGGGCGGCAAGGCCGCATCCACGGACGTGGATTCCGACTCTGATATCGATTCAGATTCAGATACGGATGTGGACAGTGACACTGATGTAGATACAGACACTGACACAGATACCGACGTCGACACGGATACGGACACAGATACGGATACCGACGCAGACACTGATACGGACAGCACATGCATTGATTTTCTTACCGACATGGCAGCGATCTCAGCAGGAGGACAACATACTTGCGCCACTATGAAGGGCGGCAGCGTCAAGTGCTGGGGAGCCAATCTGCATGGTCAGCTCGGCGATGGGACAACGGATGACAGTTCTGTTCCGGTGAGCGTCACAGGGTTCTCTTCCGACGCGCAATCCATCTCTGCCGGTTGGTACCACACCTGCGCCGTGCTCACTTCAGACAGCTTCAAATGCTGGGGAGGTAACAACCGGGGCCAGCTCGGCAATGGAACAACGGATGACAGCTATACTCCGGTGGACGTCACAGGGCTCTCTTCCGACGTGCTATCCGTCTCTACCAATGAGTTTAACACTTGTGCCGTACTCACTTCAGGCGGCGTCAAGTGCTGGGGAGCTAACTTGTATGGTCAGCTCGGCGATGGGACAACGGATGAGAGTTCTGTTCCGGTGGACGTCACAGGACTCTCTTCCGACGTGGAATCCATCTCTGTCGGCCAGAGCTACACCTGCGCCCTGCTCACTTCAGGCGGCGTTCAGTGCTGGGGGAACAACTGGACCGGTCAGCTCGGCAATGGAACAACAGATAACAGTCCTGTTCCGGTGAATGTCACAGGGCTCTCTTCCGACGTGGAATCCATCTCTACCTACGGAAGTCACACCTGTGTCCTGCTCACTTCAGGCGGCATGCAATGCTGGGGTTGGAATGAATACGGCCAACTCGGCAATGGAGATACGGATAACAGCTCTGTTCCGGTGAACGTCACAGGACTCTCTTCCGACGTGGAATCCATCTCTGCCGGCTACGCCCATACCTGCGCCGCACTCACATCCGGCGACGTCCAGTGCTGGGGGAAAAACAGCTCCGGCCAGCTCGGCGATGGAGATACGGATGACAGTTCTGTTCCGGTGGACGTCACAGGACTCTCTTTTGAAGTGGAATCCATCTCTGCCGGCTGGAACCACACCTGCGCCCTGCTCACTTCAGGCGGCATCCAGTGCTGGGGGCATAACGGTTATGGCCGACTCGGCAATGGAACTACCGATAACAGCACCACTCCGGTAGACGTCGTGTGCGGCGAATAACGGCGACGCGGCATATCCATTGATCCAAAACCCTGTTGAATTGCCCCCCCACTCATGGCAGCATCGGGCCATGAGCATCAATTGCGGGATCGTGGGGCTGCCGAACGTCGGCAAATCCACCCTCTTCAACGCCATGACCGCGGCGCACGTCCCGGCCGAGAACTACCCGTTCTGCACAAAGGACCACAACACCGGCATGGTCGCCATGCCGGACGAACGCCTCGATCGAATCGCCGCCATCTTCAAGCCTGAGAGGGTCGTGCCCACGCAGATCGAGTTCGTGGACATCGCAGGACTCGTAGAGGGCGCGCACAAAGGCGAGGGCCTTGGCAACCGCTTCCTCTCGCACGTACGCGAGATGGACGCCATCGCGCACGTGGTCCGCTGCTTCGACGCGCCGGACGTGCCACACGCATACGCGAACATCGATCCGATCCACGACATCGAGGTCATCAACACCGAGCTGGCACTCGCCGACCTCGAAATTATCACCAAGCGCCACGAGAAGTTGGGTCACGCCGCAAAGGGCGGCGACAAGGCCGCAAAGGCGGAGCTGCCGGTGCTGGAGAAACTGAAGATCGCGATCGAGGCCGGAAAACCCGCGCGCAAGGCCGGCCTCTCGGAAGATGAGACCAAGGTGCTGGACGCGACCGGGCTCATCACGATCAAACCGGTGCTATACGTGCTCAACGTCAACGAGAGCGACGTGAAGAGCCCGTCCGAGCGGGTGAAGACGGCACTCGCATACGCTGCAAAGGAAGGCGCGCCTGCCATGGAGATCTGCGGATCGATCGAGGACGAGCTCGCCGACCTCTCCGACGAGGAGAAACGCGCGTTCCTGGACGACCTGGGGCTCTCCGAGCCCGGGCTGCCGAGGCTCATACACGCGGCTTACAAACTGCTCGACCTCATCACCTTCTTCACCAAGGACGGGCCCGAGGTGCGCGCCTGGACCGTGAAACGCGGGGCAAAGGCGCCTGAGGCTGCGGGCAAGATCCACACCGACTTTGAGCGCGGCTTCATAAGGGCGGAGGTCTATCCCTGTGAAGAGCTCTTCAAGTCAGGCTCGGAGCACAAGGTGAAAGAGGACGGCCATCTTCGCATCGAGGGACACGACTACGTGATCAAGGACGGCGACATCGTCCATTTCAGGTTCAACGTGTGACGGAGAGAAAAATGAAGACCATATTCAAGATCGCAATCTTCGGCGCAGCATGGGGGCTCATAGAGGCAGTGATCGGCGGCGCGCTCCACGCAATCCGCGTCCCCTACACCGGCCTCATCATGGCGTCCATCGGGTTCTCCATACTATATATCGCCCTCAGATCGGGCGTGAAACCCGCGCAGCTGTTTGGCGTGAGCCTTACGGCGGCATCGCTCAAGTTCCTCTCGGCCCCGATATTCTCCATCCCCCTCATGCAGAGATGCATCGTCAACCCCGCCGTCTCCATCGCCATGCAAGGCCTGTGTTTCTCGCTCGTCGCGCGCTTCTGGCCGAGCTTTGGACTGTCATCCCCGAGAGTTTTTATCGGGGATCCAGTCCGCAAATACACATGGAAACAACGCTTGACTGGATTCCCGATAAATTCACTCGGGAATGACAAAAGAAAATAGGGATTTTTAGAGGTGCCTAGATGCACTTCATCCTGACCGGCGAAATCGATTCAGGGAAGAGTTCGTTCGTGGAGGAGCTGCTCAAACGACTCGTCCGCGACGGCTGCGCTGTCAGCGGCTGGACCACGCCCGCCCACATGGAGCGAGGCCTCAAGGTCGGGCACGACTTCGTGGCGATCTCGGGTAGCAAGAGCAATCCGCCGATGATATTCACGAGGCCCGATCCGTTCGAGCAATCCTTCCCCTGGCGAAGGTTCCACTTCAACAAGCTCGCCTTCTCGCAATCGCAAGAGATAACACCCTGCTCCGACCTCTTCGTGATGGACGAGATAGGTCCGCTCGAGCTGGAAGATGAGATGGGGTTTGCGCCGGCCGCCGAGCGCGCGCTCAAGACAGCGCCGCACACCCTCACCGTGGTGCGCATGGGGCTGGTGGAACAATTTGTCGAAAACGCCTGTCTGGAAGATATCTCGGTGTTTTCGCTTTCCAGCAAGGACGAACTCGAGCGCTCCCTCAGAAAAGCCCTTCGGTAGCCCGTGAGAGAGCCCTGACAGGACCCTCTGGATGACGCGGTGCAGCGCCCGAAATCCTTGATTTATCCGGCAAAATCGGTTTTAACTCCTCATCATGACAACCCATCCGATACGCAAAATCGTGTTCATCGAGCCCAGCGCGCCGGGCTTCCACATCTACAAGAAATGGGGTCTGCCCAGGCTCGGCACGCTGATCCTCGGCGCCATCCTCAAGAAGGCGGGCTACGAGGTCAAAATCTTCCTGGAAGACATAAGGGGGATAGATTTTGACGACGTGTTCGACGCGGACTTAGTGGGCATCTCCACGATCACATCCACCGCGCCGCGCGCCTACGAGATGGCCGACATCGTCCGCAAGGCCGGCATCCCGGTCTTCATGGGCGGGCCGCACGTCTCCTTCCTCGTAGAGGAAGCTCTCACCCACTGCGATTACGTCATGCGCGGCGAGGCCGAGGACTCGATAATCCCGTTCATCAAGGCCCTCGAACAGGGTGAAGGCTTCGAACAGATACCCGGGCTCTGCTGGCGCGAAGGCGACGCCATAACACAGAACGAGATATCCCCCTTCAACTGCGACCTCGACAGGCTCCCCTTCCCCGACTTCTCCCTCGTCGGCGGCAATCGGAAGTTCAAAGGCGATCTCTCCATCACGCCGATCATAATGTCGCGCGGCTGCCCGTTCGGATGCAACTTCTGCGCAGTGACCAGGATGTTCGGCAGGAAATACCGCTTCCGCTCCGTGGACAACGTGATGCAGGAGCTGAGACAACTGCGTCCGGCCTGGGTCTTTTTCTACGATGACAACTTCGCTGCAAACCCCACGCACACCAAAGAGCTGCTGCGCGCGATGATCGCCGAAGGCATCACCCCCAAGTGGAGCGCGCAGGTGCGCATCGACGTGGCGGACGACCAGGAACTCATGGACCTCATGAAGCGCGCGGGCTGCACCTACGTCTACATAGGCATCGAATCGATCAACCCGAACACGCTCAAGGCCCTCAACAAGGGCCAGACCCCGGAGCGGATCGAGTGGGCCGTGAACCGCATAAACGCCTACGGCATCAACATACACGGCATGTTCATCTTTGGGTCCGACCAGGACGACCCTGAGACGATAAAGGCGACGGTCAAGTTCGCGAAACGCACCTCGCTCGCCTCGGTCCAGTTCATGGTGCTCACCCCTCTGCCCGGCACTCCGGTATACGAGAATCTGCGCGACGAGGGCAGGCTCATCTGCAAAGACTGGGGCTATTACGACGCGCACCATGTGGTCTTCCAGCCCAGGGGCATGAGCGTGCTGCAGCTGCAGAAGCTCACGATGAAGGCGATGCTCAAGTTCTACTCGCTGAGGCAAATACTGAACCGCCTCTTCAGGTTCGACATATGGACGATGGCCATCCGCGCCTACGGCTGGCGCATGACGCGCAAGAGCCGCAGCAGCATGAAGGAGTTTCTGAGCCACCTGAGGGACGCGCGCCAAGGCATCGAGCTGCGCGCGCACAGGACCTCGGACGACCTGAAGGAGATGCTCAGCAAGGTGAACCTCGACAGGATCAGACAGCTCAAGGAAGAGAGGGTGAGGAAGTGGCGTTCCCAAACAAGGGCACGGGGGGAAGCGACATGACGCAGGTCTCTCATGAAACCATAGTCAAAGCCATATGCGAACAGGTCAGGTCCAGGGCCGGCCGAAACTCCCCGGCGAGGATACGCAAGGCCGCCCTCTCCCACTTCGTGCCTAATCCCAAAGAAAAGGACGACCTCCCGAAGATCGATCTCTCTCTGCTCACGAGGGTTCTCACGATCGACGAGGACGCGCGCACGTGCACCGCGGAATCCGGAGTCAGCTTCTCCGACCTCGTGAAAGCCACGCTGGAGAAGGGGCTCATCCCCTGCACCGTGCCCGAGCTCAAGGGCATCACCGTGGGCGGCGCGGTCTCCGGCTGCTCGATAGAGTCGATGTCCTACAAGCTCGGAGGGTTCCACGACAGCTGCCTCGAATACGAGCTGGTCACCGGCGCAGGCGCCGCGATCACCTGTTCGCCCGAGCGCAACGCGGAGCTCTTCCACATGCTGCACGGCTCGTACGGCACGCTGGGGCTCATCACCAGGGCCAAGTTCAAGCTCATCCCGGCCAAACCTTACGTGAAGATGACCTATGAGAAACACCGCTCCTTCTCCGAGTTCTGGAGGGAGCTCCGCAACCACTGCAACAGGGCTGACCACGACTTCATCGATGCGATAATCCACTCCAAGGACTCGTTCGTGATCTGTCTGGGAGACATGGCGGACGAAGCGCCCTACACGAGCAATTACGACTGGCTCAAGATATTCTACAAGAGCACGAACGAGCGGACGGAGGACTACCTCACCACCTACGACTACTTCTTCCGCTACGACGCCGAGTGCCACTGGCTCACAAAGACCGTACCGTTCATGGAGACGCTGCCGGCCAGGCTCCTGCTCGGCAAGATGCTGCTGGGCTCCACGAACCTCATCAAGTGGTCGAAGCGCGTGAGCCCGATGATGAAGCTGAAGAAGCGGCCCGAGGTCGTGGTCGACGTCTTCATTCCGTCGCGCCGCTTCGAGGACTTCTACCGCTGGTACGAGCGCGACTTCGACTTCTATCCGCTCTGGATCGTGCCCTACAGGTCCCCCCAGCTCTACCCCTGGATCAACGACAGCTACGCCAAGGGCATCGACGACACGCTCTTCATCGATTGCGCGGTCTACGGCAAGAAAAACTCGCGGCCGGACATAGACTACTCGGAGCTGCTCGAGCGCAAGACCATCGAGCTCAACGGGCTGAAGACCCTCATCTCCCGCAACCACTTCGACGAGAAAACCTTCTGGAAGGTCTACGACAAACCGCGCTACGACAAGATCAAGGCTCAGACCGACCCCTCCGGCGTGTTCATGAACCTCTACGACAAGTTCAGCCCGAAACATTATTGAAAGGCGCCATGCCGGCTGCAGACGGAAAGAGGCAGGCTGCGGCAATCGCAACCCTGGTGCTGGTCACGGCCTTCTGGGGCGCCACGTTCGTCCTGGTCAAGTGGACCGTTGCGACCGTGGACGTCTACTACTTCCTCTTCCTCCGCTTCGCCCTGGCCGCATCTCTCCTCGCCGCGATCTTCCACAGAAAGCTCCGAAGACCCAGGCCCGCCACGCTGCTGGCCTCCCTCATCCTCGCCTCACTCATATTCTTCGCGTTTGCGCTCCAGACCGAAGGGCTCAAGATCACCACCGCCTCCAACTCCTCACTGATCAGCGGGATGTATATGGTCATGATACCGTTCTTCGTCATGATCTATCCGAGGAAGAAGCCGGACGGCTTTGCCATAGCCGCGGTGGCGATCGCCTCCGCCGGGCTCTTCCTGCTCACCAGGTTCTCGCTTACGGGTCTCAACGCGGGAGACCTGATGACGCTCGGATGCGCAGCGGCATTCGCCTGGCACATCACCCTCACCGGCGAATTCACCTTCAAACACGAGATAGCGCAGCTCGTAGTCTTCCAGATTGCCTTTGTGGCCCTCATGAGCCTCGTCGCAGTGGCTGCCCGGGGGACCCCTTTCACCGGCCTGCCGCCGATCGGATGGCTCACCCTCGCAATCACGGCCGTATTCGCCACCGCGCTCGCGTTCACGGTGCAGACCTGGGCCCAGCGGGTGGTGGATCCCACCCGCACCGGCATCATATTCGCCCTGGAAGCGGTCTTCGGCGTCTTCTTCGGATGGCTGCTGGGGGGCGACTCCTTCACCTCTCTCTCCCTCCTGGGCGCCTGCCTGATGGTCGCAGGCATGATGATCTCCGAAATCAAGCCGCTGGCCAAGTACGCCATGGATAAACTCTTCGCTTAGATTGACGTCGCGTCCTTTTGCTGGTATTTTCAGTTCAGAAATCAAAAAAAGGGGGACTATATGGGCGAACAGGTGGTGGTCGAACAGCTTCAGATTCAAGATATCCCGCCGGGAGTGGCCGGGATGAGCATGGGCATGATCGTCCTCATGGTCGTCGCCTATCTCTTCTGGGCCTATTGCATCGCAAGGATCGGCAAGAAGCTGGGCATGCCTCTGGGCTCCACGTTCGTATGGGCCCTGATCCCGATCGCCAACTTCTTCCTGCTCCTCAAGCTCGCGGCGAAACCGATGTGGTGGTTCATCCTGCTGCTCATCCCGATCGTCAACATCGTGATCATGATCCTCATGTGGATCGGGATAGTGGAGAGGCTGGGCAAGCCGACGTGGTGGGGGGTCTGCATCGCGCTGGTGCCTGTACTCAATCTCATCCTCTTCCTGATGCTCGCCTTCGAGAAACCGAAGGCCGCGACTGCCTGAGGCTCATTGAGATGAGACGAAAAAGGGCTCCTTTCGGAGCCCTTTTTATTTGTGATATCATACAGTTAGATGAGAGCGGGGAGACGGCGCGCGATCCTGTCCGCAGCCTCTTTGCACTGATCGACCGTGGGCACCATGGCCAGCCTCACAAACCCCTCGCCCGGATTGCCCTCCGCCGTCTCGTCGCCGATCCAGTTGCCGGGCGTGGCCACGATCGCGATGGCGGGATCGAGCAGGAGCTTGGCAAAATCGACGGAGGTCATGTTGCGCGGGACCTCCTGCCATATATACAGCGTAGCCGCGGGCCTGCACTCTGAAAGCCCTGCGCGCTTGAAGGCATCCACCACGATATCGCGCTTCTCTTTGTACAGCGCGCGCAGCCACTCCACGTGTCCCTCGTCCGAGAGCGCCGCTATGGCCGCCTCCTGGATAAAAGTCGGGGTGCCGGAATCGATGTTGGTCTTGAGCTTCTTGAACGCGGCGATGATATCGCGATCCCCCGCAACCCATCCGACCCGATAGCCGGTCATGCAGCTGCGCTTACTGAGCGACTGGAAGGCGACCACCCCTTCGCGCGCAAACTCGAGTATCGAATGCGGCGGGGCGCCGTAGTAGTTCTCAGTGTACGCCTCGTCCGAGGCGATGATGACATTGTGCTTCTTCCCAAACTCGATCGCACGCCTGAAGAAATCAGCGTCGCAGACCGCGCCGGTGGGGTTGTTGGGATAGTTGATCCACATGATCTTCGCGCGGCGGGCGACATCCAGCGGGATGGAATCGAGGTCAGGCAGGAACCCGTTCTTCTTGCAAAGGTTCACGAAATAAATTTCGCCCTCGGCAAAACGCGCGCCCCGTGAATACGGCGGATAGCCGGGATTCGGGCAGATGACTACGTCGCCCGGGTTGACGAAGGCCTCGGGGAAGTTGAAGACCGATTCCTTGGCGCCGATGGATGCGCTGATCTCTGTCTCAGGATCGAGAGAGACGTTGAACCGCCTCTTGGTCCACGCGGCGATCGCCTTTCTATACCCCTGCGAGCCGACGTAGCTCGGGTATCCGCCGCTCGCGTGCCGGTCCGCGCCCTGCTTCAGGGCGTTTCTCACGATCTCAGGCGTGGGCTCGGTCGGATCGCCGACGCCGAAGTCGATTATGTCGATCCCCTTGGCCCGAAGTTCCGCGACCTTTGCGTCGATCTCCGCAAACGGATAACCGGTCAACCCGGAAAGCCTCTTAGACACTGCGACTGCCATAACCCCTCCTGCGAAGCGTATTACCTGCAATAAACGCCCTCAGAGGTCAAGGACTCAAACACTGCTCCGGGTGCCAGTTCAGGGCAGCCACCTTTATTGTCATTCTGAGGCGGAGCCGAAGAACCCCCTGCAGACGTGACGGCTCGGCAGTGTCTGCCTCGCTTCGGCTCGCTCTCTCAAACGCCGTTCGCTCGCCTGCGCATTCGGCGCCGCTATATCATAGGGCTGCTGAATGCGGCGCCTCCTGACGCCGCTCGGCAAACACTCCCGAGCCGTCACGTCAAGTCGGCACTCAACGCCATTTTTAATTGATAGCAGGCGCCTGCCCTTCAATGAAACCTCTACGCTGAAAGCAAAACATTATTGACATTAGCTACATTGGAGACATCATATGAAGATGAAGAGCGTTGCGCTGCGCGATATGAAGACCGGCTTCAGCGATTACATCACCCAGGCGCAAAAGGATTATATCTTGATAACAAAGCACGGGAAGCCTGCGGCCATCGTCTGGGGGGTCGAGGGGCGCGATCTCGAAGACATCTTCTACATGACCAACCGCGCGTTCTGGACCACGATGCGCAAGCGGCGTTCACAGAAATCCATGCCCTGGAACAGCGCAAAACGCGAACTTGGTCTTTGAAGCGGAGTTTCTCCCACCCATCGCGCTCATCTCGCCCCCCGTTTGTCATCCCCAAGTTCCTCAACACGACGTCATCCCCGAGCGCTTTAATCGGGGATCCAGTACTTCTCAAGGGATCCCCGCTTTCGCGGGGATGACAAGCAGGGACGGGAATGACAGAATATCAAAAAAACGCCGCGCACTTGAGTGCGCGGCTAATGAAAAGACAAAAGAGTAAAAGTCTACATTACTTCTCAGAGTCCTGGAGCGCAGCAACCCGGAAACCAAAAGCGTTGTAACGGATGTCCGGGAGGAAGTCGAAGCGATTAGCCGCGCGCAAGAGCACAGGAACGTCATTGAACCAGGAACCGCCGCGCAGGCCTCTATATGTACCTTCATCAGGACCTGCGGGATCCACGCCACTCAGCATATATACGTTCTCTGCATACCAATCCTTCACCCACTCCCCGACATTGCCGGTCATGTTGAAGAGCCCATAGGCGTTCTTCGGGCCCCAGCCCACGGGCGCGGTTCCTTCCTGCCCAAACCAGGCCTCGTCATGACTAAGGCGGCCCGAAGGCGTGCCATAGACGCGCCAGCCGAAGAAAGGCCTTCCCTGACTTATCAGATTCTGAAATGGCTCCGATTTGGGATTCGTGATTATATCTCCCAGGACGCCGAACACCAGATTCTCGAACCGGCCATCGATGAAATCAACGACGTCGGCTGGTTTGAAGCTCCCAAGTTCCGCCTCCATCAGTTCCGGTATATTTACCGCCGGGCCACGGGCCGCGTTTTCCCACTGTGCCTCAGTGGGTAGAGCGAGTCCGCCACCACTCTTTTTCAAATACTCGATCGCATCGTTGTGCGACACAATAGTTACAGGATGATTCTCAGGCGCGCCCTCTCTTACCGAACGTCCCATCACCTCGCGATACTTCGATTCGCTTGTCGCAGTTTCACCGATCGCATAGGAAGAGAGTTGAACCCAATGAGGTATGGCGTCTTTAAACGCACTCGACCCAATCACCGTAAGTCCGCCCGGAATACCAACCATATTGTGGCCCGCGATATTCATCGCAGCAAACGATGTTAGTGCCGGTGCAGTTATCCCTGCGCAAAAAGGGTTCGTTGTCATGCCTGGCATAATGAATATCCTCCTTTATTTGCTATTGTTCGATATATGTCCCTTTATCGTACCGTGACAAAAAAAGTTGCTCGATATTTATCCCCCCTATATTTTCTAATTATGATGGCATTACAAGGAGTTGCAAAGCTGCATCCAGGGACACGCGCTGGGCGGGAAGGACCTCTGCCCGATATACAGCAGCGTTTTCGGGCCCTCTCGATGGCTGACTTGGGCTGGCTTCGGGTGGCGGCGGGTCGGGGGACCCCCATTTGACGCCAGCAGCCGCGCGATGAGGGGACGCTTCTCCTTCTGAAAAGAGAAGCGTCCCCGCCTATTGGTGATTGATCACGGCGATGCCGCAAATGGGGGTGAGCCCGGCGACAGGACCCGAAGCCAACCCGATGTCTTGGTTAAATCCGTTCTTCTTTTATCTCGGTGCCGTCGAAGATGATGCGGGTGGGGACGCCGCCCGAGATGGTCTCTATGCCGACCGGCCGGCGCCAGGCCTTGTATATATTTTTGAGACAGGCGCAGGCGTAGTCATAGCGCAGGTCCACGCCCTCGTGGGTGTGCTTGAGCATGAGCTCCCCGCGATTGCGGAAGTTGCCGTCCTCGACCGCGATCATCGGGTGTCCGAAGTTCGTGAGCTGGAAGAGGAACTGCTTCTTTATCTTCTCGAACTCGTGGCTCGCGACCTCCATCTGATCGGAGGAGAGGTTGTAGGCGTAGACGAAGAGTCTGTGCTCCTGGCAGAACTCTGGGGTCAGGAATTCGTCGATGAACGTGACGTCGTTGTAGATGCGGCGCACCTCGAATATCTTCTCGCGGCCAAGGCCGAGCTTCTTGTCCCACTTCCTTCGAGCCACCATGTCGTCGCACTCCTCGTACTCCTTGCCGAAGCGACCCTTGTTCCAGCGGTCCTCTATGTCGCGCAGGAGCTCCAGACCGATCTTGTACGGGTTGATGCGTGTCGGCCCCATCGCAACAGTTCCGGAGTGATGGTCCGCATAGTCGATGACCTCAGAATCCTTGAGCGCCCGCTGGGTCATGATCTTGGAGTGCCAGAAACTGGCCCACCCTTCGTTCAATATCTTGGTCTGGCCCTGCGGGGCGAAGTAGTACGCCTCTTCCCTCACTATCGAGAGGATGTCGTGCTCCCACTTCTCCAGAGGGGCGTTCTCCAGGAGGAAGAGGAGCACGTCCGTCTCGGGATGCTCCGGGAATTTTTTCTCGAGTTTCTCCTCATTCGCGATGACCCTGCGCTGCTCCTCCATGAACTCCTCGGGGTTCACGAATTTCTCCAGGTACGGCCGCTCGGCCTTCAGCTTATGGACCTCCCTGCGTCCCGCCAACCCCCTAACCTCCGGCGCCCTTCGTCGCCTGATCGCCGGCGCGTGATAGTCGATGAGCGTGTCCAGCGACAGGCACGCGTCCACGAAATCCTCGACCTTCTCCTGCCCCTGTTCGTCGATGTGGCGGAGCACGCGTGTCCTGTGGTTCGCCATCTCGTCCATCATCTTCCGGTTGGTATGGGCGAAGTAGACGTTGTTCTTGAAGAAGTCGCAGTGTGCATAGACGTGCGCCATCACGAGTTTCTGGTCCACGATGCCGTTGGAGTAGAGGAGATAGGCGTAACACGGGTCGGTGTTCACGACCATTTCGTAGATCTTCGACAGCCCATACGCGTAGCTCTTCGAGAGCTGCTCGTACTCCATGCCGAAGCGCCAGTGAGGATATCGATTGGGGAAACCGCCGAAGGCCGCCACCTCGTTGAGCTGGTTCCAGTCCAAAACCTCGAATATCACGTCGAAGAAGTCGAGGCCGTACTCGCGCGCGTAGCCCTCGATCTCGCGCTTCAGGGCATGCAGCTCCGGCGGGAGCGAGGTCATGTATTTCGAAGAGTAGGACTTTCCGCTAGCCATGCTATTTGCCCTTGCCCAGGAATGTCTTTATCGATTCCACGATCGCGCCACGGTCCGGTATCCTCGACGTGACGAGGATCTCGTGGCCCGGGAATCGGGCGTCGAGATCCTTGAGGAACTGGCCGCTGCCGTATTCGCTCTCCACCTGACCATAGCAGAAGAGGTTGCAGATCGGGAACATCTCCTTCTCGAGCATGTTCATGCACTCCTCTGTGTCGTTGCCTGACCAGTTGTCCCCGTCCGAGAACTGGAAGGGGTATATGTTCCACTCCGCTGGGTTGTAGCTCTCCTCGACCATCTTGAGGAAGAGCTTGTACGCGGAAGATATGATCGTACCCCCGCTCTCCCTCGTGTGGAAGAACGTCTCGCGATCGACCTCGCGCGCCACCGCGTCGTGAATGATGTACCGTACGTCCACGTTCTCATATTGCGAGCGGATCCAGGTGTCGATCCAGAACGACTCCAGCCTCACGATGTCCTTCTGCTCGTTGCCCATGGAGCCGGAGACGTCGAGCATGTAGACGATGAGCGCGCGGCTGCGCGGGTTCTTCACCTCTTTCCACGAGCGATAGACCTTGTCCTCTCGGACCGGGACGATCAGCGGCCTCTTGGGATCGTATGTGCCGCTCATTATGTGGCGCTTGAGCGCCTTCTTGAACGTGCGTTTGAAGTGGCGAAGGCTCTCCGGGCCGGTGGGCGCCATGCCGGTGTATTTGACGCTCCGGGTCTCGAGGTCCTGCGCGCCCTTGGGTTTGATCCTCGGGAGCTCCAGCTCCTCTCCCAGAAGCGCCGCGAGCTCCTCGAAGGTCACCTCGACCTCTACGAGGTGATCCCCCGGCGCGTTTCCGGCCTGGGACGCCCCCTCTCCCTCGCCGGGCTGCACCGCGGAGCCGTCGCTGCCGTCCCCCTGGCCTACGCCGCCGGCCTGCTTATCGCCATAGACGAAATGCGGGATGTCGATGCGCGGGATCGGAATGCTGACCAGATCCTTGCCCTTCTTGCCGATGAGTTCGCCCGTGCTTATGAACTTGCGCAGCTCCTTTTTGACGGCGCCGCGCACGATCTGCTTGAACCGAGCGACATCCTGGTCGATCTTCTGTGCCATAGCTTCTCGCGTCGACGCTTAGCCCTGCGATCTACGCTCCCTTATATCCCCGCGTGCGAATATCGAGGCCACGAAGTTGAGCACGTCGGTGGCGCAGGTCTCGCAGTAGCCGTAGTTCTTGATCAACCTCGATTTGACGATGTCGATCTTCTCCTGCGTATCCTTGTCCACCACGCTGGAGACGAGGCTCGTGAGCTTGATCGAGTCCTTCTGGTCCTCGAAGAGCTTGAGCTCCAGGGCCTTGTTCAACCTCTCGTTGGTCTTGTAGTCGAATTTCTTGCCCTCGAGCGCAAGCGCGCCGATGTAATTCATGATCTCGCGGCGGAAATCGTCCTTGCGGCTCTCGGGGATGTCTATCTTCTCCTCGATGGAGCGCATGAGCCTCTCGTCCGGCTCCTCGTCCTGGCCGGTGTAGGGATTTCTCACCTTCTCCTTCTGCGTGTATGCCTTGAGGTTGTCTATGTAGTTGGAGCAGAGCCTCGCGATCGCGTCCTCGTCCGCGGAGATGGCGCGCTGCACCTCGTTTTTCACCACGTCCTCGTACTCCTCCTTTACCATGGCGAGCAGGTCTCTGAAGCGCTTCTTCTGCTCCTCGCTCTTGATGAGCGAGTGGTGCCGGAGGCCCGACTCCAATTCGTTCAGCACCATGAACGGGTTGACGCAGCGACCGCCCACGTCGGAGACCAGCGCGTTGGATATCTTGTCCTGTATGTAGCGCGGCGATATGCCGTCCAACCCCTCGCGCACCGCCTCCTTGCGCAATTCCTTCACGTTGTCCTCGGTGAATCCGGGCAGCGTCTTGCCGTCGTAGAGCTTGAGCTTCTGCATGAGCGTGAGGTTCGCCTTCTTGGGTTCCTCGAGGCGCGTGAGCACCGCCCACATCGACGCCATCTCCAGAGTATGCGGGGCTATGTGCTTGCCGCGGACCACGTGCGGCCCGTAATCCTTCTCGTATACCTTTATCTCCTCGTGGAGCTTGGTGATGTAGGGTATGTCTATCTTGACCGTGCGGTCCCTCAGCGCCTCCATGTACTCGTTGTTGAGCAGCTTCTTGTACTCCGCCTCGTTGGTGTGGCCGATGATGACCTCGTCTATGTCGGTCTGCGCGAACTTTTTGGGCTTGACCTTGTGCTCCTGCGAGGCCCCCAGAAGGTCGTAGAGAAACGCGACGTCGAGCTTCAGGACCTCGATGAATTCTATGATCCCGCGGTTGGCTATGTTGAACTCGCCGTCGAAGTTGAACGCGCGCGGATCGGAGTCTGAGCCATACTCCGCGATCTTGCGGTAGTTGATGTCGCCGGTGAGCTCCGTCGAGTCCTGGTTTTTCTCGTCCTTGGGCTGGAAAGTGCCTATGCCGATTCGGTCCTTCTCCGAGAGCACGATCCTGCGGACCTTGATGTGGTCGATGACCTTGGACCAGTCTCCGTCGTACTGCTTGAAGAGCTCCTTGTAGATATAGCGGCAGCTGGGGCAGAGCTCGCCCTCGATCATGATCCTGTGGTCCTCGGGGAGTTTGGTGTTCATCTCGTCGAGGATTCGGTCCCTGAGCTCCAGCGGGATGAGGTGCAGCGGCTCCTCGTGCATGGGGCACGGTATCTCCTCGACCGTGCCGAAGACCTGTCCCTTGTCGTCGAGCTTCTTCTTGGCCCAGCTGTAGGTGTACAGCGCGCCCTCGGGAGTCCCCGTGTACGCCTCGAGGCCCTTCTTCAGCATCCTCGCTATCGTCGACTTGGCGCCGCCGACCGGGCCGTGAAGCAGTATGATGCGCTTCTCCGTGCCATAGCGGCGCGCGGCCGACTGGAAGACGTTGACGAGCTTCATAAGCGGGAGGTCGAGCCCGTAGAGCGCGTCCTTGCCGTCGCCGATCGGGTCCTCGAAGAAGCGATAGTGGATGATCTTCTTCTTGTGCTCCGTGTACTCCTCGAACCCGTAGGAGAGTATCATGTCGTAGAGCCGCTGGAACGCGGTGTCGGCCACCTTCGGGTTTCGCTCGACCGTGTGCATGTAGTCGGCGAAGCCACCCTCCCAGTTGAGTTCCTGGTAGCTCTTGACGTCGTGGAGCTCCTTGATCATCTTCATCAAGTCGTGGACCTGCGAATTCGGTGTCGACATAAACCCTCCGAGAGTGATTGCACGCAATGCGGCGTGCGCTATTTCAACATCTGCTGCTCGTTCTCTTTTATGGTGGAACGCACCACCGAACGAAGGAGCGCGTTACGGTTGGCCCTTCCCACCAGCGCCCTGAGATCGTCG
>JBAZOP010000060.1 GCA_041648665.1 bacterium
ACCGTCGCCGTCGGCGTGAGGCTGGGCAGCGGCGTGCCAGTCGGCGACGGCACCAGCGGGCGGACGCTGACACGGTAGCTGGCATCATCCACGGTGACAACGAACGAACACCCGGCGAGCAGTAGCGCCGCACAGAGGCTACTCAGTATCCGGCGCATTGCGCAAACTCCTCACCCACATAAACGCCTTGCTCAGCATCGTCACGACTCGCTCCTCATGGTCTATACCCTGTTCGCGCATCTCATTCACCAGCGCGTGGCACAGTTCATGCACCACGCCGCGCTCCAGTTCCTCGTCTGATAGCCCCGCCAGCGCGGGGACGTTCACATGGATGGTTGCCGCCGCATAGCGCCAGTCAGCGTTGATGCGCATGGCAACGTTCCGGCCCGTCGCACCACTGGCCTTGCGAAATGCCTTGCCGCTGTCATACCAGTGCACCTCAACATCCCACCAGCCCAGGCCGAGCAGATACGTCCACTTTTCGAAGTGACGGCGAGCGCGGTTACGAGTGCGCTTGTACGCCTTGCGCTTCATGGCAGCAGCGGCGCGCTGGTTTTGAGCATGGCGTCCAGTCGCTTACTTCGCTGCGGGGATGCTCGCCACTGCCCCGCCGTGCGCCACTCCACGATCTGGCGCGGGCAGACATACGGCGCGATGACCTTGAGCATGGCGTCCAGAGAGCGCTTATTTCGCTGCGTCGCCAAGTTCCACCTCACGCGCCACTTCTCGCTGCCCGATGATGGCGTCGACCGTGGCCGTCAGCAGCTTCGAGATATACGCCTCATCGAGCTTGCGGTTTAGCGCCCACTCGCCGATACCGTCCAGAGTGACGATGATATAGTCGTCCGGCTCGTCTACCAGCGGTCTCACCTGCCGCGCCACCTTCTGGACGGACGCCCACACTCCTGCCCCGGCCAGCGCGAGCACGGCCAGCGAGACGAGCGCCACGAACGTCGGGACGAATACGCTGATGATAATCTCCAGCGCGTCTTGCGATTTACCTGCCAGTTCGATGTCCATGCCTCACTCCT
This sequence comes from bacterium, assembly GCA_041648665.1. NCBI lineage: Bacteria > bacterium. The sequence goes on from JBAZOP010000060.1 coordinate 1,032, forward strand.
CTAGTTATATCGGCCCCAGGTCAATCCACAGCGCCGGGACAGCGGTCGGCGTCCATCCCGCCTGTGACGTGTGGGTCTGCCAGCAGCGGTAGCGCCGCCCGTTGTAGGTTACAATGTCACCATTCCCCGCGCCCTGTGTGTTGTCGCCCTTGTAAGCCACTGGATAGGCCCAGGCAGCCAACGGCGGGGGCGGGGGCGGTGGAGTCAAGTTCTCCCACAGCGCCTCGGCACCTACACTGCCCGGCTCCCACACGTTCGCCGCGATATTGCTCCGCCAGGTATATCCGCCGTGTGTCACTCGTGCGCCGAGCGGATAGGCGTCGTGTGCGCCCAGGGGTTGCACCCAGGGCCAGGGATCGTCGGTTGGCTCATAGTAGCGCTTGAACAAAGCAGGCGCCCGTTCAGGCGGCCAATCCGCCTGCGTCGTGTGGCCCTGAATGACCTCGTACAGGTTGCCCGTCCGATAGAAGACTTGGCCTACCGTCACTGCCAATCCGACCTGCCAGGGCGGATGTAGCACTACCTCTTTGACAGTGCTTACCAGCGCGTCGGCAGTGGCCGGTACAACGTCTTCGACCACCAGCCGGGCCACGTCTGACGACAGCACGGCGGCGAGTTCCGTCCGCATCGTCTCCAGCGGTTCGAGCGCGGGTGGCGGTGCGCCCCCGGCTTCGTCCTGCACAGACAGCACGGCGAAACGGGCGTCAGTACGGATAGCCGCCACCTGCGTCGCGCTCAGCCCTTCGCCAAGCGCGACCAGGCGGTTGAGCCTGTCCGCGCCGATGAGCGGATCAGCCTGCCAGGTGATGTCCGTCCATGCGGCGGGATATTCCTCAGCCACCAGCATGTCGTTGCGGCCCGGCTCCGAGCGCCAGGGCGTGAGAACTTTCGCTTGGTAGGTTGCCATACTTGTCTCTCCTACAGCGGCGTCACCGTCAACTTCGTCGGCGTAGCCTGTGAGCTATAGACTGTGTTGACCCCCGTCTGCGTATCATTGTGCGACACATTAATCTGCGCCCCACGCTTCGTCCAGTCCGTGCCGTTCACCGTCGTCCAAAAGTCGTGCAGGCTGCCCGCGCACTGCACACGGATGCCGATAACATCACCCACGTACGTCGCGTTGATGCGGTTGGTGGCTGTGCCTGCGCTCACGCTGTCCAGGCGAAAGTCCCAGTTGGTGTTGGCGTCGTTGCGCCGAATGTATGCCCGCCAGCAGGTGTAGGCCGCCTCAAGCGAGGCGCCGCTGATGCGGTAGAATACGTTAATTGTATCTCCGGCGACAGGTGAAACAGGCAGCGCGTAGGTGAAGTCAATGATGGCGTCGGCGGGCATGGTCTGTTGCGCGTTCAGGGTGATGCGCTTCGCTGAAATGCTATCAATCGTCGCGTCACCAAGTAGGCCACTAATAAGTATAACGGCAGCCGTTGTGTCTGAGCGCATTATGTCGCGTGCATGGCGTGCTTCGTTATACTGTCGGTACCAGGGACTTATAAAAACCTGAAGATAGCCCACTGCCCACGCAGTCACAAATTGGTCAACTTCGTACCAATGACCTACGGTGAGGACGGTCTGCTGGACCCGAGGGACATTTGCGCCCGTAGTATTGTAAAGATTCAGTGCCCCGCCTACGGTCTTCGCGTCCGCATGTGTTTGGTCAGGGTCGCGCTCAGTCGCTTCAGGGTTTCCACCACTTTCGTACAGGACCGTCCACCCGTCCGGGTTATCGTCCGTCCAGGCCGAGAAGTCCGGATTGGTCAGCAGTTCCGCGCCGAGGGATTGAGTAAAGTCAGTTATGATGAGTGTCCTCTTGTGCTCGCCCAACACCCCCGGCACGCCCAGAATCGGCAGTGACCGCCCCATGTCAACCTCCCTCACTCGCGCCATCAGGCGCGCCCTTGCCCGCGTCCGTCTCAGCGCAGTCTTCTGCTGCCGCCTCACTCACCGCCTGCGCGTGGTTCACTTTCGCCTGTAGCGCGGCCAGCTTCTCCTCAACGTGCACCCGGTCGGTCAGCGCCTTCTCCAGTTCCTCGTGGTGCGCCTTCTCAAGCTCGTCAATGCGCGCCAGCAGTTCGTCAATGCGCGCATCCTTCGCCGCCAGCTTGCGCTCCAGGTCGCCGATGCGCTTATCCCGCGCCGCTACCGCCTTTTCCAACTCCGCCACCTTCGCCGCAAACTCGCAGCGCACGCGCTCCAGTTCCGTTACATGCTCAGCGTCGCGCAGGGCCATGCGCTTCTCGGCGTCATCAAGTTCCTTGCGCATGGCGCGCTTGGCGTCCAGCGCCTCATCTACGCTGTTCTGTAGCGCGATAATCTGCCCGTTCTGGTCGGTGATCGTCCTCATCAACGTGGTAAATGCCCTAGCGTTCTCCTCTAACGCAGCGCCAGCTGTCTGTAGCGCCTTGCCCATAGGCCCGCGCGCTACCAGCCAGTAGCCGAGGCCAACGCCCAGGGCCACGCTCACCACGAACAGCAGCGGTGTGCCCGCCTGCTGGATGATGTGCCACAGGCCGTCAGTGTCTACAATCTCAGTCGCCAGTCCGAACATTCATCCCCCCACCTATATCGGGGCGTGCTACAATTTCAATGCCCGCTCTGCGCGTCGCCCCTCGGCGCGCCGGGCGGGTCTAGCTCACTTCCCGCACCCACATGATGATCGGCGCAGCGCCCGTCGTGGCCCAGGTAAACGCCGTCCCCGCTTCCGTTTTCCACACGGGCTGGAAAACATGAGTGCCACTCGCCAGCCCTGTGACCAGTAGTGGCCCGAAGACTGTCGTATTGCCCGTTGTGGCCGTCGTTATGCCGGGCCGCGCACGTCCTGCCCCGAACGCATAGGCCCCATATAAGGCCGTGCCATTGACCAGCCAATCTAGAGAGATACGCCGTGTGTCTGTATCGCCTGCCAACTGTAGCTGAATGAATACCATAATGTCCCCGCCATAGGTGCCCAGCGAGGCGCTCAGCGCTGACGAGATGGCCGTGAATGTGGTGGCTGTCGTGCTCAACACCAGCGCGCCACTGGCAAAAGCAGTCAGAAACGACGGCGGGTCTTTCAGCGCGGCTATGTTATCGCGAACATAGGTGTTCATGTCCGTCGCGCCCAGCACCTCATCAACCACCCATGTTTTCGGGATCGTGTAAGTCATCGTCTCGTTTCCTACAATACCAGGCGGTTCTGGTCAAGCAGCCCCAGCACCGCATCGTCCAACGTCAGATAGGTGTTGCCGGTGAGCGGGGCCAGCAGAAATGTAATGCGTGGTGCGGCTTTCTCGTGCAGGCTGTAGGCTATGCCCAGCACGCGGTGGCGCTCAGCGCTCAGCGCCGTTTGTGTTTCCGTAACTTCTACCACACTGCCGACCTCTATCGTGTACAGGTTCACCGCGCCAACCGTTTCCACGCCCTCAAAATAGACGGCGGGCACGCGCGCCAGCGGGATAGCCCAGCGCGCCAGCAAGAACCTCCCCACTTGCTCGGCGAAGGCGTCTCCGCCGTCTATCTGCAGCGGAATGCTCACGTCGCGCACGCGCCGCCCGTAGTCCTCTTGGCTCACCGTGTCGTCAATGACCAGGTTTAGCGGGTCGTAGGCAATCACCCCCACGCCGCGCACTTGCAGGTCGTGCACATATAGCGTGCCTGTCGCCGTGTTAGTCATGTGCACTTCGATGCCGCCACCCGTGACCGCCAAACTGAACTTGACGCGCTTGCTGTTGGTGTAGTTGTAGCCCGACTTATCCTGCGTATCATAGACGCTGTAATCCGTGCCGGGCACCAGGGGCAGCACGAGACTGCGCGCGCCGACAATCTGCCCCGTGCTCACGTCCACATAGGGAATGGTGTAGGTGCGCGACCCGAACGCCTGAGTCACATCGTCGGACGGGTTCCAGCGCTGATAGTTGGAACTGGTGCTGCCCACCGTGCCGCGCCCCGGCACCGCCAAGATTTGCTGCGCGCGGGCAATCACGCCGCTGGTTGTGCTACCACGCGGTACATAGGACACGACCGCACGATTGATGATGTCCTCTGCCGACATGACGGTATCCTGGTAGTTGTGTTCTTCATTCAACTCCAGGTCGGCGGCCCGGTTTGCCAAATTAAACGGATACAGATTGTCACGGAAGGTCAGCGTCCCATCGCGCGCGCACCAGAAGTAGCCCCACTCAGACTCGGCAACCTCGGTGATGGCTGTAAGCGCGTTAGTTGTGTCATCACGCCAGGTATCCCCGGCAATGTCAATGGTGCGCTGGCCCGTGTCGAAATCAATCAGCCCCGCCGGTTCATCTACTCCGCCACTCATCGTTGCGCCGCTGACCGCAATGTTCGCCCCGCTCTTGGCTAGCGCGATGCTGTTGCCCCACGCCCCGCGCGCGACGGCGGTGAGATTGACTGTTGCGCCGGAGACGGCGGCAGTGGTGACGGACATAGGGGCGCGCCGCGTACTATAAACACTCCAGGAACCACTGCCCGTTTTCAATGCTTCATGGGGCGGATCAATTCCACCCGCATCAAAATAGCCTCCGAGTCCAGAATAATCATCTGCCGAACCAAAACCAAAAGGGATCACTTTGCGTAGTACCAACCAATAATTTTGCTCAGCAGATAATACCGGCCCACCGATGCCGCTCACCGTCTTTACACCAGTGTAGGGGGCAAATGTGCCAGTCGCTATTACCGTGCCGCTAGGCACACCGCCAGCATCCGTCTGAATCTCCCAGGTGATATTGGTTGTATCATAAGCCGTCTGTTCTAGCGTCACAGAAAATGCATCGAGGCTCCCTGTATCCGGAGTAAATTTCTGTGCACGCTGATAGTTAATGCCTGCTAGCTTGCCAAAATAATCATAACCATTGACTGCCCCCGGCACTGTGGCCGTGCCTCCGCTGGCTCCTGCCGCCCCCTCATTTGCGGCGGTTACATCTGGGTGTTTCTCGGTGCCCGCGCCATATGCGCCACTGATCTGGTCTTCCCCTGTCGTGTGAATGGCCGCCTCAAGATTGGCCGCCGCTTCTGTTGCGCTCGCGCCTATCTTCACTTCATAGGCCGCGCTCGGTGTGACCTTGAACGTATACGTTATGTCGCCAATCGTCACCGTGTCGTTTGCCGACGGCGCGGCGCTGAATGTGATGCTACCTGTTGCCCGCGCCCCGCGCAGCGCTGCACTGGTAATCAGGCGCAGTAGATAGCCGGGACTTTGGCCCTCTTGGAGCGGCAGGCTGATCAGGTGATTTTGCAGCACGCCTAGCAGGTCAACGCATTCGATGGTGCATTGCCGGTTCCCGTACTGTCCCGGCTCCGGGCGGATACTCTGCACAACGCCCGTAAACAGCGTGATCGCGCCCTCAGTGACCACGACCGGGCGATAGGGTAGCAGCGACGAAAAGAGCGGGCTACTCGTATTGTTAGGCGAGAAGCGCCTATCCTCATTGTTGACCACCAGATAGCAGGTGCCCACATCGGCGACGTGTTGCAACGGGTCGCTGAACCCCGTGACGATTTCGCAACTGCGCACGTAGGCGGTGATGTCCGTGCCATCTAGGATGATTGCGGTCACGACATTGCCTCCACAAGACGCGTGTTCTTACGCGCCGCCTCGCGCTTCAGTTCGCCCAGCAGTTGCGCGGCATTCTGAACGCCGTGTACATGGATTGGCCCGGTGATAGTCACGCCCCCACCCCCGCCGCCTATCATCGGCCCCATGCGCGGGAAGTCCGGCGCGCGCTGCCCCTGGCGCATCTTGCGCAGCATATCCTGTGACAGCACATACTCACCCCGGTGTACCACGCCCGCAATCTGTCCGGGTGGCCCGTCGCCGGTGTAGCCGCCGCGCTGAAACTCCGGGATAGCGCGCCCGCCCAATGTCCGCCCGCCGCTTGTCGTCGTGCCCGCGCTGCCTTCTGTGAACGATGACGTGATGGTCACAGACCAGGGCCGTGAGGTCATGGTGTTCAAGCGCGTTTCTACGTCTACAATCTCGCGGACGAATGATTCTTTCCAGCCGCGCACCTGCAAAGTTGATAGATCGACCCAGGCGGTCATATAGCTTTCCATGTTTTGCCATCGCTGCTCGGCATGTTCAGTTAAGCTATCATAACTGTCCTTAAGAGGCTGCAATGGGTCTTCCTCTTGCTGTGGGCCAAAGACAAGTTCTTGGAAACGGCTTATACCCTCCTGAACGGTATTGGTCACCCGAGTGATGTCGTCAAGCCTGATTTGCCCGCTCGCTAAACGCTCTATCAACTGCACATATTGCTCAAGGCCACGCGCGTCTGTAGGAATCCGTACCAGCCGATCTACCCACGACCAGTCTTCACGCGCCAGCAATCCCATTTGCACGGCGAAATCTGCTGCGCCAAACTCCCCGCGCGCCAGTGCCTCAGCCGCCGCGTTTGCCCGTAGCGCGAAAATCTCACTTTGTGCATTGGCCTCGCCCGTAGCCAGCGCCATGTAGCGCATGGCCTCTTCCGACTTTTCAGCGCTCACCCCGTACTCGCGCAGCGCCTCGCCAGCCTTCTGGTACAGCGACGAGTCAAAGGCCGTCGGCGCAATGCCCCAGATTTCGTCTAGCGACTTGCCCGCCCGCTGTGCCTCAGCACTCAGCTTGCTTGCCGCCTCGGTGATGCGCTCCAGGCTGCGCGCGGTCTTTTCTGCGCGCTCCTCAGCGCGCTCATCCGCAAGGCCCATCGCCCGGCCCCACATACCGCCGGACTCGGCGGTGGGACGCCACGCCGTCCGCTGCATCCCGGCCAATGTGCTTTCCCAGTCAATGCCACCGCCCGGTCTCATTCCTGCGGCCCAGCGCTGGAAGCGTTCAATCTCCTGCTGCTGCTGGCGTTGTGCCTCACTGAAAAGCAAGCCGAATGTGCCCGCGCGCCTCTGACGCTCCATGAAATTAAACGTCGGTGCCATCGCGCCCCAGTTCCAGGTTTGCTGACGCTGCATTGGAACGCCACGCTGATCCATACGGGCAATCATGTCTCCATAGGCGCGCAGAGCTTCCAACTCAGCAGGACTATACTTTCCAAAGATATCCGGCTGAACTGTAGCCCCCAGCTGCGCGCCCGGCGCAACCGGCACATATGGCTCGGCCTGCCACTGCTCAGAAATCGGGTTCCAGAAGGCCGGCAATCCCGCCCTGGTGCGCAATTCTTGTTGTCTGGCTCTCGCAGCCGCCTCGCGCCCGGCGTCAGTCATGAAGCCCTCGAAAAAGTCGGTGGCGACAACTTTGGCCAACCACTCTGCGGCCCACGCGGCGTCGCTGATGTCTTCTCTCGGAATGCCCAGCGTTTCTCCCGCAATTGCCTCCATCGTGACTTTCATAACAATTTGCCAGTCGTGCGCGGTTAGCAGTTCAAACCAATTCCATAAATCAAGCGCAGCGCTCGCCGCACTCTCTAGCACGTCGTTGACATTTGTCCCTACTTTTTCTTTAAATTCACGCGATCTGGCGGATAGCTGGTCTTGCTTCAGCGTGACGTTGGCCATGCCCTCGCCGAGCTTGTCCGCCTGTTCCTTCAGCCCATCGATCACGGCTTCCTGGAACGCGGCCTCGCGCGACAGCCCAGGCATGGCACTTTGCAACTCTTCCATGCGCCGCTTGACCTGATCCACGCTGAGGCCCAGCTGGTCAAGGCGCATGAATGACATATTGGCGAGCGTCAATTGAATCTGACTAAGCGCATTTTCAGTGCCGCCCAGCTGCGGGTTCGCCGCCGCCACAACTGACAGCATTCTGGCAAACTTGCCCGCCGCCTCTGCGCTGTCAGCCAAGCCGAACTTCATGAGCATATAGGCTTGCGCAGCCGCTTCGCCTTCGGTAACTGTGCCGCGCATGGCCGTCTGAATAGCTACAGTCCAGCGTTCAGCTTCCTCAGCACTGCCCGCATAGACGCGCAGGGCGTAGGCGCTGCGTTCAGCTTGCGCACCCATGCGCGCCCACTCTTGGGCAGTGCCGAGCACCTGCTGAAAAGCGCCATAGACTATCTTGGCGCTGTTGCCGAGATAAAATAGGTTCTGCGCCATGTCGAGCACGCTGCGAGAGCCACGACTGCCCAGCCGCTCGGTGGCCTGATTCGCGCTATCCATGCCGCGCGCATATTCCCTCAGTTGTTTACTGAAGTCATCTTTCACGCTAAGCGTGATGGTGCGTCGTCTGTCCATTCAGCCCTACCCGTAGCGCAGCAGCGCCAGCAGCGCGTAGGCGGACACGACCGTCGCGTCCACCTTGCCGCTCTCGCCCTGCTCATAGGCCCGGTTTATCAAGTCGCCTATACTCTTCTGCCGCTGGTACTCATAGGCCAGCCAGTCCATGCGCTCATCGGGCGGCAGCGCCTTGAACTCGCTCAGGCTCCACTTCATGCGGTCGCAGATGCGGTAGACTAGCCACCTAAGCCCGTCGAAAGGGCCGATGACGGATGTCTTCCTCCGCCGTCTCGATAAGCTGGTTGGTGATCTTCCACAGCGCCGACACTGCCCAGTTGTCCAGCCCGGCGATGTACGCCAGCTTTTCGTCCGTCGTCTCGCCCGGCACATCTATCGCCCAGCACGCCAGAATCTGCGCGTGCATCTGACGCATCCGGTAGCGTTGTAGTGCGTGCAGATAGCCGGGGTCGCGGAAATCGCGCTTGCGCGTGACCTTGCCATCCGGGTCGGTAAAGAACTCGTCTGTGTACGGCGCTTCCGGCGGCTCGCCCACAATGCGCAGTGCATCCAACGCCTCATCGGGCGTCAGCGCGCGCATCTCAAACAGCAGTCGCTCACCGGATGGTGTCGTCACCTCATACTCATGCAATGCGCCGTCAGAACGCAGGTCGTCCAGCGTCGCCTTGCGCGTTTCCTTCGCCATGCTGAGCCTTTCTAGCGCGCCTAGTACGCGCTCCATGCGTTCGCCTGATAGGAGAACGTAAGCCGATAGACATCCCCTTCACGCCCCGCCAGCCCCACCGAGTTAATCGCCCCGCTGTACAGAAAATACCCGGCACTTCCCTGGTATCCGCTGTGCTTCAGGTGCAGAAACACGCCCGTTTGTGCATCAGCGAACTTGCGCAGGGCGAGCAGGTCTGTCGTATACATCGCGCCAATGTATACGTCGGCACGCTGGCCTGTCCACAGATTGTGGTAGGCACCATCCAAAGTGCGGAAGTTGTCCACACCATAGGCCAGCGTGCCGAAGACGCTCTCGGCATAGGCGACAACAGCCGAGGCCGTCGCGCTGCCCGTCCAGAGGTACATCGTACCTTCGGGCCAGGCGAAGGTCTCGGCCATTTAGCCGATGTACCCGCTCGCCGTCGGGCCGTTCATCGCCAGCGCCACAAACTGAAAGCTCAGGGCGTTCTCCTGATCGCCCTCGGTGAACTGACGCTGCGTGAGGGCAGCCCCATGGAACTGGTAGAAGAAAGCAGCCCCCGCTTCTGGCGCGGTCATCTTCAGTTCCAGATGCACCATCGGCACCGATGCCCCCGCCTCCGCCGACGGGTTGGGAAACTGGGCCGTAGCAGCCCAGGCCACGTCAAACGAGCCGTTGATGGCCTCTTTGCTAACCAGCTTGTGATGGTTCGGAATACCCCGGTCTGAGATGGTAGCGATGGTATTGGCGCTCGTCCAGGTGAAGTTGCGGACGAAGCCCATCAGCGCCGTCGGCGCACCACTCGCCGTGACCCATCCCGACCCGCTGCCACTGGCCTGTACCCAGCGCAGCGCACCCTCGTAACGATTCCTGACTTCTGGCATGATCTGACTCCTTGTCGCCTATGCTCGCTCTATCCAACTGAAGTAAAGTAACATCCGCCGCCGCTCGATGTCCGGGTTTGGGTCATAGGGCGGCGTCCGCGCCTCTACCCTGTCAATAACGATGCGGTAGCTGACATTGCCTGGAGCCGCCGCATTGGTGTAAAAGTCTTTTATGATTAGCGCGCTGCCCGTGCTGCGCAGACTGATCACCGCCTTCGTCAGCGCATCCTGCATCTGCGCCAGTTGCGCCCGCCAGTTGGCGTCGCGCCGCGTGGCCCAAGCGTTTACTTCCACAATGCCGAACTTCTGCTCGCCTGATCCATCGTCCACGCGCCCGCCCTGGTACGGAGACGGCCCGGTATCCGCGCCCAGATAGTGCACCGAGTAGCAGGGCAGCGTCGCGTTGCCCATCGGGTCTTGCGGGTTCTCCACAACCAGCGTAACGCTACTCAGCAGGGGCGGCTTGTTGCCGGTCAACGCACCCTGTAGCCAGGCGTAAAGCGTGCCCAGAACGTTGTATTGCCCGGTCGTGTGCGAGAACGTCACCGCTAGAACTCCCCCATGATTTCATCAATGTACTTGTCCAGCAGCCGCATAGCGTGTTCCTCAGCGCGGTCAAGGAAGCCCGCTGATTGCTGCTCGCTATGCCCCGCGTTCAGGTCCTCGATGTAGGGCACATTCGACCCCTGCACAATGGTCAGACCGTTGTCCTTCTCTTCCCATACGGCGTCGCCAGGGCTGGCCCCCTTCGCATCCGCCCTCAGCAGTCCCGGTGCCCAGTGCCCCCACGAGGCGGCGGCCCGCCCCGTGTCGCGCGGCATTGAGAACATCTCGCCGTGCTGCTTAATGCTGCGCTCCGTCGCCAGCGATGTCTCGCGCAGCCGCCGCTTGCAGGACACAACGATCTTTTTAGCCTGCTGCTCGGTGTAGCGGCGTTCCTCATGCAACTGCCTGGCGTCAACCTGGATGCGCATCTTTCACCGCCGTCATCTTGATACACAGTTCAACAATCGCGTTAATCCGCCCGATTGAACTCCGGTACACGGCCTGTTGGAACAGCGCATCGTCCAGCTTCGTGTCCGGGTCGTACATGATCTGCGTCTGCGCCTCGACAACCCGCACCGCGTCCTCGTGCGGCGAATACCAGATGTCGCGTTCGATGTCGAAGTCCCAGTGCCCGTTCTGTCGGTAGACGAACGGTGACCCGTCCCCTTCTGGTGGTTTCAGGTAGCCGAACGTGGCAAACGTGATGTATCGCGTATGCGTTGGGTCGCTGATCCCGCTGTTAGACCAGGCGAACGGGGCCAATATCCACGCCGTTCCGCCCGGCTTCATGATGCGATGCAGTTCCGAAAACCACGCAAACCAACCGTCCTGCCACTCCGGGTGCCATGTCACAAGCCGCCCGTTGCACACGATGTGGTGCGGAATGTGCTCCACAATGTGCGAGGCGATGGCATAGTCATAGGTATTATCGGGCAGCACCGCGCCATCGCTCTCGCGCCATGGGTAATCGAACAAATCCACAACCTTATTGACGCCCTCCAGCCCGTTCCAGTCCGCGTTATCCCAAGCTACATCCGGGTCAGTGTACATCTCTGCCGGGAGCAGCCGGTGACGCTTCGGCTGTTCGCAGGGCAGTATCACTCTCCCGCAACCCAGGTTAATCCCGCGCTTGGTCGTCACTTGTCTCCGCCGCTTTCTGCTGCGTCTGCAGCCAATCCACAATCACCTGTGCTCGTGCGTCCCATGTCCCCGGCGTGGCCCACTTCTGCCCCGCCTTTGCAATGCGCTCAGCATCCACCGAGTGCTCCAGCGCCCAGCGCACCTGCTCGACCGCGCCCGCCGTATCCTGGTACAGTAGGCAGTTCTGCCCATTGACCAGCCCCAGCGCCTCGCAGTCAGGGCACTCATCCATGACGACCAGGCAGCCCATCGCCGCCGTCTCCCAAACGCGCTGGGCCACGTCACCCGCCGCGCTGCGCACGAGGCTGATCTTGCTGTTCTGGTAGACCGCCGCGTACTGGTCATACACCGCGCCCGTGCCGTAGGCCATGCGCAGCGCCGGAATGTCGCGCAGCGCATACAGCAATTCGGCGCGCGGCCCGTACATGACCGCCAGCATCGCCGCGTCGTAGTGACGCTTGCTCCAGGCCGGGCCGGGCTTGAAGGCCACCTGGTCATAGCCGCAGGGCAGCCACGTCACGTTAGTCTCACCGATGCGCGCCCCGTGCCCGTGCGCCAGGAACAGGTGATCCACATCAAACTGCCCGTAATCGCGTACATGGTTATCTACGCCATACACGACCCAGGGCATATCGCCGCTGCGCTCGGCCCCCATGTTCGAGTCCATGATCAGCACGGCGTCCGGCGTCCAGCCCTCGTCAATCTCCGAGGGCGTCCAGATGTGGCGTGGATCAACCTGACCGCCCCAGATGGCGTTGGGCGGCTCCGGCACTGGCCCGGCAGACCGCGCATCATGCCCCATGCGCCGCAGCGCGTCCAGCACATAGCGCCCGGAGGCCACAGGCCAGTGAATGGCAAGTATCAGCAGTTTCATGCCCAGAACCTCACTTTGATTGCCGGCACGTCAGGCTCCACAACCTTCGTGTCTACCCAACGCGCTTTGAATGTCCGTGCGTTCATGGCAAATGATGGATTGCCGCCCGTGCTGCCCACTTCGTGCACCAGCCGGACGCGCGGCTCGTGCCAGACCTCGTAGCCTTCCAGTTGGGCGCGCACACAGAAATCGGCATCCTCAAAGTACCCGCGCCCGTAGGCCGTATCGAACCCGCCCAGCATGTTCCACAGCCCGCGCCGGACGGCCAGCGCCGCACCCGTAACCCAAGACACCTTGCGCGCCTTGCTGATCGGCTCCCAATCGGGATTGCCATAGCCCAGCGCCTCGTGGAACGGCTGCCCAGCGCCGTCAAATAGCCCGCCCACTGACTGGACTTTGCCGTCAGGAAACAACAGCGTAGGCCCGACAACGCCTACCTTGCCATGACTGTCAAAGAGCGCCAGAAGGGTCGCATCCCAGCCCGCCGCAGTCGGGTAGCAGTCCTGGTTAAGGAAGAATAGCACCTCGCCCTTTGCCCGCTTCGCCGCCTGGTTGCAGTTGCCCGCAAAGCCGAGATTGTAGTTTGTCCGCTCGCAGCACGGCCCCAGCGACAGCGGCCCGTTGTACTCGGTGCTGCTATCATCCTGCACCAACACCTCAGTTAGCTCCGGGTCGGTCGTCTCGCGCACCAACCGCAGGCAGCGCGTGACCTTCTCCAGATGGTTATAGGCCGGGATGATGACGCTAAGCCTCGGCGTGCTCACGCTTCCCCTCCAGCAACTCGACCTGCTGCCCGACGGCCTTGCCAATGCCTGCTGCCACGCCCGCCGGGTCGTTCGCCATCACATAGACCGGCGCATGTAGATGGATGGATTGCCCGGCCACGCCCGCCGGAATGCTCGGCTGCGCTGTCGGCGTAGGCGCGGGTTTCTGGCGCTTGCGCTCCAGGTCAGCGGCCCGCCGGGTCACGACCGCACCCAGTATATCCGCTACGGCACTTGCCGCCTTTTCCCAGGTGCGCCCCTTCGCCCACTCCAGCGCCCTCGCGCCTTTTGCCAACCGCTCGGCAGGCTGATCATACAGCGCCCGTAGCCCTTCAACCAAGTGCGCCATGTCGGGGCTGTAGTCACGCGCGCCGCCCCAGGTGCCTAGCTCGTCTGGCCTGGCGCGCACCAGTAGCCCGCGCTCCTGGTCGCCGATGATCTCGCGCCCACTACAGTAGTCGAGCGCAACCGTTGGGATGCCCGTTGCCATCGCCTCGATGTGTGGCAGGCCAAACCCCTCACGATGAGCGATGACCATGTGCACGTCCAACAGGTTGTAGCGTTCGTTCAAACTCTGCACGCCCGCCCGTAGTGCATCCTCGCGGTAGCGCACACGTGCCGGGTCAAGCCCGCACTCGGCGATCAGTTGCTTAGGGATGTCCCAGCCCGCCGGACTGACCTTCTCACAGTCCAGAAACAGGTAGGCGTTGGGCACGTCAGGGAATGCATCGGCGAAGCCCTGCACCATGCTCGGAAACGCCTTGCGGCCCTGGTTCATGGCCATCACACCGACGATAAAGGCGTCCGCCGGCAGACCCATCTTCTGACGCAGCGCAGCCCGCGTCGCGTCGTCCAGGCGGTGAAACTCGCCCACATCCACGCCCGGCGCGCACAGCCCCGCCGTAACGCCCGCCTTGCGAAACGCCTCTACTCCGAACTCGCTGATTGTTAAGAGTGCATCGAACTGCTTGGCGTTGTCCAGCCAATCCCGATAGATTGGCACCCCGTCCACGGGCGTGATGACTATCTGTGCCGTCGTGCTCCAGTCAATGCCCGTCGCGTGGCGGGCCATGATATGGTACGGGAAATCCTGCACGCTAAGCACCACGTCCGGCTGATAGGCCGTCCAGATACCCGTCAGCGCTGCCCCGTGATCCCGCCCGTTCAGCGCCGCCACATGGAAGGGCAAGCCCAGGGGCAGCAGCCCGTCATACTGGATACACGCGCCCATGATCTCGTGCCCCTGCCGTCCCAAGTGTAGCGCGGCAGCCCGACAGATGCGGCCAAAGCCAGTCGGGATGAAATCGCCGAAGATGAGAAGTCGAGCCATTTACCCCTTCTCTCTCTTTATTCGGGCTTTCCATTGCCAGAATATCGCCATTGCTTCTTCGCCTGACTCTGCTTCAATGGCAATGATGGCTGGCTCAGGGAGATAACCGATTCCGGTACCATAGTGACTGGCATTGGTTTGATACCACACCCGCCCTATTTCAAGTGGTTTACCAGCTATGAATGTCGCGCCCATACCTATCAAGCGCCAAAAGCCCGCGGACTTTTGTGCTTGCTCAAGCTCCAGATAGAAAACACCTTGCGAAGGCACCACATACCACGTACGCATCTCCTCTCGCGCTTTCTGGCGCTTGTGCGCCTTAACCGGTCGTATCGCCCCGGCGCAGTACCGTCCGATACCAGACCTGCCCGCCGATATGCGTGGGCGTGCTATCGCCCTCGACGCGGTAGGCCACGCCGTTCCAGATCAACTCATCAAGCGGCCCCAGCGCAACCAGCGTGCTCACCACGGCGTCCCCAGCCATCATCTGACCGGCGGGCAGTTGCACCTCGCGGAAGCGGCTCTCATTGCCCTGCGGGGCGGCCCATAGCGCCGTGATGACGCGCTCGGCATAGGTGCGCGTTTCGCCGCCCCCCGCCCAGTACGCGCTTCCTGTGCCCGTCGTGGTGCTCAGGTAGTGCCGCCAGATGGCCGTCGCGCCCGCGTAGGACTGCACGCCGACGAACTGGCCGCTAATGCGGCTGCTGTTTGGCCCCCGGTAGGTCATTCGGGTTTCCCTCTAGTTCGATTTCCCCGCTATCCAGCGCAAGCTTGAATGCTTCCGGTGTAGCGCGGAATACCTCTACCTTGTCATGAAACCAGACAATGAACACACCTGGATCATGATCGTTTTCCAGGATAGCCACGAGCGCACGTCCGAACTCTAGCATTTCCTCACGCGTGACAAGGAAGTCGCCTCGGCTGACCACGGCAACATGATTTGTGTATAGCGGCGTGTCCAATTGTGCTTTTACCAGTCCTCCTGCCCCAATGCCCAGGACGCATACGCGCCAGCATCTACCGCGCCCTCATTAACCTCTTCGTTCAGTTGCTCGTACAGCTTCTGCAACTGCTGTTGCGCGGCAGTGTCGTCATACTCCGTCCCATCCGGCGCGGCCCACTTCGCCCGCTTCAGGCTATCGAACATCAGCGTCTTGACCGCCTCCAGCGCGGCCCCGGCCACCGTCCCGCCCACTGCGGTAAAGTGGCCGATCTCATCATTGCTGAAGATTGTGTGCACGCCGCGCACACGGAACGCGCTGTTGGCAGAGATGGCTCCGCTGAACGCCACAAAGCCCGTCGCGTCTATCGTCGCGCCCGTCGCTGTCCAGCCGCCCACGCCCGGCACGAAAGCCGTGCCACTGACCACGTTCGTCACGCCCAGCCCAAAGATGGTCGCAGACCCATCCCCAGCCAGCGTCGAATCAAAGATGGTGGGCTTATCCTGAATGCGCAGACGCACCTGCTCAGCGGTCGTCAGGGCCATCGCTTAGCTCTCCGCTTCTGGCTCCTCCGCTTGGTCGGCGGAAGCCTCCGGCTTTTCTTGCCCCTGTTCGGCGTCATCTTCGGGCTTTTCAGCCTCATCTTCGTCCGGTTCTTCCTCGGTGACCGCCTCAGCCTCGGCGATCTTGCGTGGGCGGCCCCGTTTCTTTGATGCAGGCTTTTCTGCGGGCGTCTGTGCTTCGAGTAGCACCTTCAACTGCTCGGTCAGTTCGTTCATCTTGGCTTCCAGCGTGCCCACGCGCTCCGCCGCCGCCGCGACTTCCTGCTCGCGCTGGTAGACCTCATACAGCGCCACAACCTCGCGCAAGTGCTGCGGATGCCAGTTTGCCCACTGCGTAAACGTGGCCTCGCTACGCCCATGCACGTTATTGATGTAGTACTGCGTGCTGGGATAGAAGCCCAGCTTATTCAGCAGCGTTGTGTCCCCGTTCTGCGCCTCAGTGAATGCCTGCCCGACGACCTCACGCATCCAGTCAAGCGCCTTCTGTGTCTGTTCGTTCATCATCTGTCCTTTCTCAGTGTGGGGGGCAGGTCGCCCCACCCCCCTGCTCCATGCTAGTCAACCGTCGGCGCGGTCGTGCTGGACGAGTAGTACCAGAACCGATCATCCACGATGCCGAAACCAAACCACGTCCGCGCATAGTACCGCCACACGTCATTGACGGGGAAGTACTCAGGCGGCAGGACGCGGGCCGGATCGACGCGC
>JBAZOP010000061.1 GCA_041648665.1 bacterium
TATCCAACTCTACTTCTAATATATAATACAATATATGTCAAATATTGATTTGACGCTTTCATATATGTTATGATATGGGCTGCAATGAAAGAGGGGTGAAAATGTCTCCCCTGATAGAGAAAAAACCCAGACCGGATCAGCGAACCAAGAAGCAGAGTTTCGCATTTTATCTATCCAAGGGACTGATCGACGAGATTGCACACGTGGCTAGGGAGACGGGCCGCTCCAAGAGCGAGGTGTTGGAGATACTGGCGAAGGCCGGGCTGGATGTGCACAGGAAGAGCTCCACCGAGTAGAATGGCAGAATGATGGACTTACGAGCGGCGCAATGAGCGCCGCTTTTATTTTGCGTGGTCAGGATGTTGTTCCAAGAATTTGAAAAACTGTTCGATGATCTTGGGGTCCCAGAAGCCCTTCTCGGTCTCTTCCTTCAACGTCTTGATAGTCTGCTCCAGCGAAAACGCCCCCTTGTATGGTCGCTCCGAGATCATCGCATCGAATGCGTCCATGACCTGGAATACGCGGGCGAGATAGGGGATGGAGTCGCCGACCAGCCCGTCCGGATAGCCGGTGCCGTTCCATTTTTCGTGATGGTGCCTGATGATGGGGCAGACGTCGGAGAGCGACTTGAGCGGATGGCAGATTTCTTCGCCGAAGATCGGGTGCTGCCGCATGATCTCCCATTCGTCCTCGGTGAGCTTGCCCGGTTTGAGGAGTATGGAATCCGGGACTCCGATCTTCCCCACGTCGTGGAGAATGCTCGCGCGTTCGAGGGTGTTGATCTGTTTCTGGTCGAGATTTATGAACCTGCCGAAAGCGCCGCTCAACCTGATGAGTCTGTCGCAATGATCGCCGGTCGTCGTGTCCTTCGCCTCGACCGCGCGCGCCAGCGACAGCACCACCGATTCGGCGTGATCGAGATCGTCGTTTAAGCGTTTCACCTTGGCCAGCGCATGCACGCGCGCCAGCAGCTCCAGCCTGTCGATCGGCTTGGAGAGGAAGTCGTCGCAGCCCGCCTCGATGCCCTTGATGCGGTCCTCCTTCTCCTGGAGCGCGGTCACTATGATGATCGGCACGAGCCGTGTGTTTTCGCCGCCCTTCAGCTTGCGGCATACCTCGAACCCGTTCATGCCCGGCATCATAACGTCCAGCAATATCACGTCCGGCAGCTCATCCCACACCATGTCCAGGGCCTGCTGGCCCGATGTGGCCTTCTTCACGATGCAGTCATGAGGGGAAAGCATCTTCTCGATCACGAGCAGGTTGGTGGGTTCGTCGTCGACCACCAACACCTTCAGCGGCTTGTCGAATTTGGGGAGGTTGAGTTTTTCCATGTGTGATTTTTAAGGCAGAACGCCTTGTGAGTCAACGCGCAAAAACCCATCAAATCTGTTGAAAGGCCGCATGTTGCATAATAGGGTCTTTTCATGATCGCGACGGCAAAGGGGAGAGGAAAGGCAAGGGCGCTGTGCCTCATTTCCGGGGGGCTGGACAGCCTCCTCGCCGTAAAGGTGCTTCAGGAGCAGGGGGTGGAGGTCTCGGGCTTAAGTTTCGAGAGCCCGTTTTTCGATGCCCATAACGCGAGGAGGGGTGCGGAACAGCTGAAGATAGAGCTCAAAGTGGCGAGGATCGGCGACGAGATAATGAAGCTCCTGCGCCGCCCTCCCCACGGCTTCGGAAAGCAGATGAACCCGTGCATCGACTGCCATGCCCTCATGGTGCGCCGGGCCGGCGAGATGATGGCGAAGGAGAACTTTGATTTCATAGCTACCGGAGAGGTTCTAGGAGAGCGGCCGATGTCGCAAAACCGCCAGTCGCTGGACACGGTGGCGCGCGATTCAGGTTTCGAGGGGTTCCTCCTCAGACCCTTATCTGCTAAGCTTCTCGCGCCAACGAAGCCTGAGATTATGGGGCTCGTGGACAGGGAGAGGCTGCTCGCCATAGAGGGCAGATCGCGCAAACCGCAGATCGCGCTCACCGAGAAATTCGGCATCAGGGAATACGTGCAGCCTGCGGGCGGTTGTCTCCTCACCGATCCGGCGTTCTCCGCGAGACTTCGGGAGCTTCTTGATCATGAGCCCTCGGCGAATGAACGCGATGCGATCCTGCTCAAGCTAGGCAGGCACTTCAGGTTGGGCTCGGGCGCCAAGGCCATAGTCGGGAGAGACAAGGAAGATAACGAAAGGATAATGGCGGCGGCAGGGGAGGATGATATCCTCGTCATATGCGACAACACCCCCGGACCGGCCGTTCTCATAGTGCATACCGACGCGGAAAATGATATAAAGACTGCGGCTCTGCTGTGTGCCAGTTTTTCAAACAGCAGCGCCTTTGAAGTCGACATGGCGATACGGCGCATGGGCGAAGAGGGCCGAATTAAGGCAAAGCCTGTTGCGCGCAATGAGTTTGACGGAATGAGGATAGGATGATGGCGACACGTGAACGCACAAAGACGCGCACCTATTACGAGCTCCTTGGAGTCACTCCGTCGGCGCCGGAGGAGATCATACAGGCGGTATGGCGCGCTTGGATGCGCACGATGCGTGTGCATCCGGACCTGGGCGGCAACGAGGAGTTCGCAAAGGCGATCAACGCGGCTTACGATACGCTCTCGAATCCCGAGAAGAGGGCGCAGTACGACGCCGAGATATCGCAAGAATTTGCGCCCGAAAACGAGGTGAACAGGCGCGCGCCGCGCACCAGGGTGGAGGCCGAGATCGCGTATTGCGCCAAACCCGACGACGGATGGCTCGCTGCGAAGGTCGTGGATGCCTCGGCCCTCGGCATGCGCGTAAGGACTGAGAAGCTCATGACCGTCGGGCAGAACATCGCCATAGCTTTTCCGGAAAAGCCCAGGCACGCCTACGAGGCGAAGGTCCGCTGGATGAGGACCTCTGACGATTTCAGCGAGTGGCGCTGCGAGGCAGGGCTTGAGTTCTTCTCGCCTATACCCGATATCCTGCATAGGCTAGGCTATAAACGGCCTTGACAGTACGAGGGTCAAAGGGTAGGTGGTTCCCCTCATATTGCGGGGTAGAGCAGCCCGGTAGCTCGTCAGGCTCATAACCTGAAGGTCACAGGTTCAAATCCTGTCCCCGCTACCAAAAAGGGGTCCCTTTCGGGGGCCCTTTTCTTTTTTTCTAAGCAACATTTTCTGCGATAGGTCGAAAACCCCCTTGGATACCTATCCCAGGAGATACACTGATGGCAGGACCCGTCACGACATGGAATGCAACGATCGCGATGCCGATTTTCGCGTCGGATCGTGCCTCAGGGGACGCCGATGAAGCGCAGGCGGCTGCGGAAAACGAGTTTGAGGTTGCGCAGGTGCCCCAACAGGACTCTTTTGGAATAGGGGCCGGAAGTTTCGTCGTCATGGGTGCATTGGCTGCGGCAAGCCTTGTGTCTCTGTGGAGGGCAAGGCGTATGACCGTAGTTTCCGAACGCATGCATGATTTGATCAAAGCCGATCTGTTGAAGCTGCAGCCCTGGGACCAGCGTGCAATATATGTGAAGGAGAAATTCGCCGCATTGGATGCGCAATCCCCTGATCCGTTTCTGGGATTTGAACAGGAGATGTTCAGGAACTGCGTGTTGGTTTTCAATTGCGATCTCAAGAAGCAGACCCTGCTCCGCAATGCAGGGCCTGCGGCTTTCCTCATGGAGTACTGGAAGGCGAGGGGGCAGGCACGCAATGTGCGTGCTATGAAGAAGGTCCTTCATGCTGTTTCTATAGACAACCTTGAAAGGGCTGCAGCCTATCATGCCGACCTCGCCGCAAGGCTGCAAAATGCGTCCTCCCCGCTGACCGCAGGCGATCTGCTTGCAAAGGCGATCCACGAGACAGCCGCTGCTCAGCTCTATTATAGGCGGGGGCTTTACATGATGATGGTGGAAGGGAAGGAAAGGGTGGTTTCGGCTGCCAGTCATATGATCGGGGAGGCCGAGCAAACGGTCGTGAGGCTCAAAAATCGTTGGGCAACGAGGATAGAGCTCTTGTCCATGCCGATCGAGGAGCTGAAAATGGCTATTGCGCAAGAGATGAGAGACATGACTTCAGGAAAAAATAAGCCCGGAAAATGGACGGTAGGTCCGAGCGGATCCATACCTCAAGGGAGACCCCCGAGTCGGAATACAGGGTCGAGCGATCCCACGGGTCCTATGGGCGCTGCGTTTTCAGGTTTGAGGTCTTTCTTGGGGTTTCAGCCTTCATCTCCTGTCCAGCAGTACGTGCACAATTTTTCCTTCGGCAGGCCTATGGCGCTGATCATGTCGCCGAGGCGCTGATAGCGGATGGAGGTCACGCCGATGTCCTTCTGGATCCATTCCACCATGCGCCCGTATTTCTCTCCATCCTCGTCTAGATAGGCCGAAACGTCCTCCACGTGCCTGCCTTCGATAGCGTCGATCGCCCTGCGTGCGATGAGCTCGTCCGCCGAACGGGTGGAGATGTTGAATTTGCACGGGAACATGAGCGGCGGGCAGGCAGGCCTTACGTGCAACTCCTTTGCCCCGTTTGCCCACAACTTCTGCGCGGTGAAGTTCTTGAGCTGGGTTCCGCGCACAATCGAGTCTTCGCAGATCAGCACCTTCTTGCCGTCGATGAGGTCACGCACGGCGATCAGCTTCATCTTCGCGACGCGGTCGCGCTCCTCTTGTGAGGGCGGCGTGTAGCTGCGGCCGTAGCCGGGCGTGTACTTGACCAGCGGCCTGCGGTAGGGGATGCCGGACTCCATGGCGTAGCCGACCGCGTGCGCCACGCCCGACTCCGGAACTCCTGCGACTATATCCGCCTTCACGTCGTCGCGCCTTGCGAGGCAGCGGCCGCAGCGCTCGCGGACGACTTCAGCGTTGATGCCTTCGTAGCACGAGCTGGGGAAACCGGTGTATATCCAAAGGAAGGAGCAGGTCTTGCAGCGGTCGCCTGCTTTTCTTATGACCTTGGGGCCATGCTCGTTGATGAAGAGGACCTCTCCGGCGCCCAGGTATTTCTCGATCTCATATCCCTGATTCGTGAGCGCGCCGCTCTCAGTGGTCACTGCCCAGCTCTGTTTGTTTCTGCCCAGCACGAGCGGCGTGTAGCCGTAACGATCCCTCGCGGCGTAAAGGCCCTCTTCGGTCAGTATCAGCATCGAACAGGAACCGTCGATGTGCTTGAAGACCTGTTCGATACCGTCCGCGATGTCCTTGCCCGTGTTGATGATCTTGGCGATCACCTCTATCTGGTTGATCTTTCCACGCCTGACCTCTGAGAACGAGTGACCGCTCTCGAGCAGCCCCTTCGCGAGGCGGTCAGCGTTGTCGATCCAACCGTTCATGACGATGGCGAAGCTGCCGAAACGGGAGTTGAGGCAGATCGGCTGCTCCTGGGCTGCGCTGACGGCCCCGATGCCCTTGTCGCCCTCGAGGTCCGACCTCTCCTCGTTGAATTTTGACTTGAACTGGCTCGAGCGTATCGAATGGATCTTGCGCCTGAGCTCGTCGCCCCAGACGGCCATGCCGCCGTACTGCGTGCCGAGATGCGAGTGATAATCCGTGCCGTAGAAGAGCGAATCGAGACAGCTGCCCTGTCCGACGCATCCGTAAATGCCTGTCATTGTGTTCTCCTTTCAAGATGAAGTGGGATTTTTATTCTTAAATGAGCTCGTCTGTCCAGAGCAAAGAGAGATTTCAGCAATGCCGCATCGAAGATTAAAGGAGCTTGATTTTAAACGATAAATAAAATAATGCATGCGTGCAACGGGGAGGAAAGATGTCATCTTCAGGCGATCGCCGACCTGTGCCGTGGGTCGTGCTCAAGTTCGGAGGCACCAGCGTATCCAACCTTGATTGCTGGGAAACCATCGCCTCCATTGTAGAGACCAGGCTGGCCGAGGGGAAGCGTCCGCTCGTAGTCTGCTCCGCGGTCAGCGGCATATCCGACGAGCTGGAGAGGCTGCTGGCCGGCTCACTCAAGGGCTCCCCCGAGGGGGCCCTCGATCGCATAGTCGCAAGACACGCAGCGCTCGCCGAAGAGCTCGCCGTGGATCGCGGCGAGATCGAATCCTGCATCGAGGAGCTCAAGAGGCTGGTGACAGGCGCTTCGATGATCAGGGAGGTGACCCCAAGGCTCAGGGCCAGGGTCATGGCGCAGGGGGAGCTTCTTTCGACCCGGCTTGGCGCCGCATATATGCGCAGGCGAGGTATCGACGCGCAGTGGGCCGACGCCCGCGACCTGCTCGTCTCCATCCAGAGGCCCGGCGCAGGCGCGAGGCAGCTCTACCTGCATGCGGCGTGCGACACCGAGAGGGATCCAGCCCTCTGCGAACACATCTCCTCGATTCCATCGCAAGTGGTGATGACGCAGGGATTCATCGCACGCGACACCGCCGGCGACACCGTGCTCCTCGGCCGCGGCGGATCAGACACATCGGCCTCCTACTTCGCCGCGAAGCTTGGCGCCGAGCGCTGCGAGATATGGACCGACGTGCCGGGGATGTTCACTGCCAACCCTACCCATGTCCCGGACGCGCATCTCATCAAATCGCTGGACTACGACGAGGCGCAGGAGATCGCATCATCCGGCGCAAAGGTTTTGCACCCGAGGTGCCTGGCGCCGGTGCGCAGACACGGCATACCTCTCTCCATCCACTGCCTCTCGTACCCCCATATGCAGGGCACGGTCGTCTCCAGGGACGCGGTGAAGGCCGGGGCGCAGGTGAAGGCG
Source organism: bacterium (assembly GCA_041648665.1). Classification (NCBI taxonomy): domain Bacteria; species bacterium. Next base: position 6,707 of record JBAZOP010000061.1, read on the forward strand.
ATCTCCTCGAGGTCTGGAATCACCCTGGTCACGATGGAGACGGTGGACATGTGGCAGGAGGTCGGTTTTCTGGCCAGCGCGTTCGAGTGCTTCAAAAGACACAACCTCTCCATCGATCTGGTCTCCACGTCCGAGACAAACGTCACGGTCACGATCGACAAGGCCCATAACGCCATGGGGCCGGAGCTCTTGCCGGCGCTGCTCCTCGACCTCGGCCGCATCTGCCACGCCAGGGCAATAGAGTCCTGCGCTGCGGTGAGCCTGGTCGGCAAGGACATACGTGCGATACTCCACAGGATCGCGCCCGCCCTCGAGGTCTTCGAGGAGCAGAAGATATACCTCGTCTCGCAGGCAGCCAATGATTTGAACGTCACGTTCGTGGTCAACGACGAACAGGCCCAGAGGCTCGTGCGCGAGCTTCACGGCAGCCTCTTCGGCCAGAAGAAGAAAAGTTCCATACTTGGGCCGACCTGGGACGAGATACGAGGGACCGCAGGGGATTCGCGATCCGAGTCCCGGCCCAGGTGGTGGCGAAAGAAGAGGGACGAGCTGCTTTCGCTCGCAGCGGGCCGCACGCCCCTTTATGTCTATGACGGTGCGACGGTGCGAGCGCAGATCGAGCAGCTCAAGTCAATGGAGTCGCTGGACAGGATCTTCTATTCGCTCAAGGCCAACCCGCACCCGGCGATCCTGAAGGAGTCGTACGATGCAGGACTCGGTTTCGAGTGCGTCTCGCCTGGCGAGCTGGAGCAAGCGATCTCCCTGTTCAAGGGCATGGATCCGGCGAGGATCCTCTTCACGCCCAACTTCGCCTCCAGGTCGGAGTACCAGATGGCGCTCAAGCTCGGCGCGACGGTGACGCTGGACAACCTCTTTCCCCTATCCGCGTGGCCGGAGCTCTTCAAGGGCAGGAAAATCTTTTTGAGGATAGATCCGGGCAAAGGGAGGGGACACCACGAGTTCGTGCACACCGCAGGGGCCAAATCAAAATTCGGAATTTCGCCCGACCAGTTCGACGAGCTTCACTCCCTCGTGAAATCCTCCGGAGCGAAGATCGTGGGGCTGCACGCCCACGTGGGGAGCAACATCTTCAAAGCGGAGACGTGGAGCAATACAGCTATGTTCCTTGCCCAGATCGCCGAGCGATTCCCTGAAGTGAGGGTCCTGGATCTGGGCGGCGGTCTCGGGGTGGTGGAGAAGCCGGGTGTGGAGCCGCTGGACCTGCGGGAGGTCGACTCCACGCTCTGCAGGGCAAAGCGCGCAAACCCGCGCTGCGAGCTGTGGATCGAGCCAGGCAGGTACTTGGTGGCCGAGGCCGGGGTCCTGCTCGCAAAGGTCACGCAGACGAAGACAAAGGGCGACTACCGCTATGTGGGCATAGATGCCGGGATGAACACCCTGATCAGGCCGGCCCTCTACGGGGCTTATCACGAGATCGTGAACCTCACCAGGCTCGACGAACCGCCTGTGGCCACTGCGGACGTGGTCGGCCCCATATGCGAATCCGGAGATGTGCTCGGCCACGACAGGCGCATGCCAGAGCCTCGGGAAGGGGACGTGATACTCATCGGGACCGCAGGAGCCTACGGGCGCGTGATGAGCTCATCGTATAACTTGAGAGCTCCAGCGGAAGAACATTTTCTAAAGGCATAGTTGAAGAGATGTAAAAAAAAGGGGCGCATCGCAGCGCCCCTGATTTTTTCAGATCCTATACTTTACTTTATCTTGCTCAACACCTCTGACGTCCTGTTCGGGTCGTTGGTGTCGAACGCGATGACCATTGTGTTCGAATCAGGCATGGCCGTGGAGTAGGTGCAATAGGTGTCGATGTGAGCCTTTGCCAGCGCATCGGCCGCTTTGTTGAAGCGACCCGGCTCGTTCTTGGTGTACCAGAGCGTGACCGGTGTCTCCTGGACGTTGTAGCCTGCCGACTTCAGAACCTCGTACGCCTTTTTGTTGTTGTCTGTCACGAGCCTGAAGCAGGTCTCGTTGCCCCACTTGTAGGTGGTGAAGCACTCGAGGTTTACATTGTTTCTGTTCAGCGGGCTGGTGATGGTGGTGTAGTTTGTGCTGGTGTTCGTCGCCACTATCAGAAGCTCTCCGGTCGTGCGTGCTGCGTATCCGGTCGTCCTGGTCTCCCTGGTCACCTGCGTGGAACTCATGGTGTTCGGGGATCTTTTCGTTGTGGTGCTCATCAAATCCTCCTTTTGGGTTATTAGCGCCAAATCTATAAACAAATAGGGCTCCACAGTCAAGCCTGATCTTATATTTCTTTTTATTGAATCAAGCACTTGCAGAGGGGAAGAGGCTCATCTAAAAGCCATGTGGATGCCCATATACTCATATAGCCGACTGGCCGCCTTTGCGCAGTGTCCCCTGAAATACAAGTACGCCTATATAGACGGCATCGAAAGGGGCAGGAGATCCATAGAGGCCTTCATGGGCAACAGGTTCCATGAGGCCATGGAGCGCCTGTACGAGCATGCGCCGCAATCTTACCCGTCGGCAGATGAGCTGAGAGAGCTCTTTCTCAAGCTGTGGGATAAGGAGTTTGCCGACGACGTGTTCTCGAACTTGGCGAATAGAAAACCCGAGGACGTAAGGGCGTTGGGGCTTCGCGCCATAGACGACTATTGGCGCCGTTATCAGCCGTTCGACCAGGGCAGGGTGCTTGGCCTCGAGAGGGAACTCCTGGTGGATCTGGACGGCTCGGGCAAATACAGGCTCCGCTGCATCATAGACCGACTGATGGCCAGAGACGACTGCTCGTTTGAGATACACGACTACAAGACGGGAGGATTCCTCCCTGAGCAGAAAAAACTCGACGATGACGAACAACTGGCGCTCTACGAGATCGCGGTGAGAGAGAACTGGCCTTCTGTAAAGACAGTGGATCTCGTATGGCACTATGTCGCCTTTGACATGGAGATGAAATCCAGACGCACCGAGGAGGAGCTGGATGAGCTGAAAAAAAGGACCTGCGCGAGGATCGACGAGGTGGAGGCCGCCAGAGACTTCCTTCCGCACGAGACGGAGCTGTGCGAGTGGTGCGATTTTTTGAAGATATGCCCTCTCTTCGCCCACAGGTTCGCGATCGAGAACCTTCCGCTCGAAAAGTACGCTACGGACGACGCCATCGGCATGGTGAACAGGTTCGCGGCACTCGATGCAGAGAAACGGAAGCTGCACGAGAGGGAGAAGCAGATCGAGCTGGAGCAGGAGAGGATCAAGGTTCAGGCCGTCATAAAGGCGGAGCAGGAAGGGGTGAAGCGTCTGTTTGGAGACACGCACGTGCTGACCATAAAGGATGACATACGGGTCAGCTATCCGAAGAAAGGCGAACTTGTCCGCGCTGCCTTTGAGTCCGCGATGCATGGCCTGGGGCTGTGGGAGAGGGTGATAGACGTGAACTTCAGCTCGCTCAAATCCATGGCCCACGAAATTGGATGGAAGGGGAGCGGCGATATCCCGCTAGGGCTCGCGGAATTTCTCAAGATCGAGCCTATAAAACAGGTCCGGATCTCCAGGCGAAAAGATCTGGATGATGATTGATTTTTCTGAAATCGACCGAATCCTTCAATAAAATCCACATATTACCACTTTTTACTTGAAAGCCAAAAGCCACTCAGGATATAGAGCCCCGCCTATGGCCATAAATATCAACTTCATCTTTGATCTCGATGGCACTGTAGTCAACCCGGGCACCGCCATCCCGCGCTGCATAAACTTCGCTCTCAAGAAGCACGGCATGAAGTCCGTGCCGATCGAGCGGCTCAAGCGCTACATAGGCTTCAACCTCGAGACGGTATTTGCGGAGATCACCGGCCGCAAGGACAAGCGCTTCCTCAAGCAATGCGTGGACTCGTACAGGGAGCGCTTCCACAAGGAGGGCATAGCCGAACATCGCCTTTATCCGGGCATAGTGGGGTTGCTCGAGGCGGTGTCGCAGCGCGGCAATATAGTCATCGCCTCGATCAAGCCGCAGGTCTCGTGCGACATGGTTCTCGACCACCTCGGCATCAAGCCCCTGTTCACCTCGGTCTATGGAAGCGAGCTGGGCGGAACGCGGTCGAGCAAAGGCGACGTCCTCAAGTACGCGATGAAGAACGAGAAGCTGAAGAAGGCGATCATTATAGGCGACCGCGGCGTGGACATAGAGGCTGCGAAGAGATGCTCATGCCCCACGATCGGCGTCTCCTACGGCTACGGCACTAAAGAAGAGCTGGTGCAGGCAGGTGCCGACAAAATCGCAGAGACGGTCGGGGAACTGAGGCAATATCTGCTCACCGCGACATGAACGATAAACTGGACGATCTGAGGCGGCGCCTCCGCAAACTGGAGAGCGCCGTCGTTGCTTTTTCAGGCGGCGTGGATTCCTCGCTGCTGGCCGTGCTCGCTCGTGCGGAGCTTGCGGACCGGATGATAGCGGCGACTGCCGTGTCCCCGAGCCTTCAGTCGACCGACCGCATGTTGTGCGTCGCCCTTTCAGAGCAGCTTAAGCTTCCTCACGCGTTTGTCGAGACGAACGAACTCTTGGATCAAGATTATGCGGCAAATCCGGATGACCGATGCTATTTCTGCAAGCGGCATCTGCTCGAGAGAATGATTGCGCTTGCGGACGAGAAGGGGTTCAAATTCGTGGTCGAAGGGACGAACCTCTCCGACCTCGATGGCCACAGGCCAGGGAGGCGGGCGACCGAGGAGAACGCGAGGGCGGTCACCCCCCTGATCGACGCCGGCCTGACCAAAGAGGATGTGAGGACCATTGCGAGAGAGCTCCGCATACCCACTGCGGATAAGCCCTCTGCCGCGTGTCTCGCTTCGAGGATCCCCGCGGGCATCCCCATCACCCGCGATCTGCTGCGGCGGATCGATTTGGCCGAGGATGCGGTGCGCGCGTCTGGCGTAAGCCAGGTGAGGGTGCGCCATCATGGCGAGATCGCGAGGATCGAGGTCGGCGAGGACGAGATCGACACGGTCGCGAGGGCGAGGAGCGAGATAGCGGAAAAACTGGGCGAGCTCGGGTGGAAGTTCGTAGCCCTGGATCTGACAGGCTACCGCACGGGCGGCGCGAAGGGCTGAAGGGATCATGGAAAAGGCGGATATTAAGAGACTGCTGGACGAGGTGGCAAAGGGCGCGTTGACCGCTGCGGAGGCGCTGGATCGTCTCTCCGTTCTCCCGTTCGTCGACATGGGCTTTGCAAAGCATGATGGACACAGGCCGCTCAGGAACGGCTTCGCGGAGGTGATCTTCTGCGAGGGCAAGAGGCCGGAGCACGTGAAGGCGATCGTTGCAGATGCCTCGACCCGCGGGCTCAACGTCTTGGGGACAAGGGCGGATGGCCGGCTCTGCGAGATGCTGGCAAAGGAATTCCGCGGGATCGACTTCGACGAGCAGAGCCGCACGTTCAGGCTGATGAAGATGACGCCGGAGCCTTTGCCCGGGAAGCTGGCCGTGCTGGCGGCGGGCACTGCGGACCTCGCAGTCGCGGAGGAGGCGTGCCGCACAGCGCAGTTCTTCGGAGTCGAGCCAAACCGCCATTACGATGTGGGCATCGCAGGGCTGCACAGGCTGCTCTCGTGTCTTGAGGAGATAAAGCAATCGGATGCACTGATCGTGGTCGCGGGCATGGAGGGAGCGTTGCCCGGCGTAGTCGGCGGCCTCGTCGGCGCTCCGATCATAGCGGTGCCGACCAGCATCGGCTATGGAGCGAGCTTCAAGGGGATCGCAGCACTTCTCGGAATGCTCAACACATGTTCCGAGGGCGTTTCAGTCGTGAACATCGACAACGGTTTCGGGGCAGCGTGCGCCGCGATCCGCATCCTGAGAATGATGCAGGATAACGGGTAGGGGAGGATGCGCGATGGCAAGCCCGGCCGTGTGGATCGCCCTGCTCGCAGTCATGAATTTATTCTGGGCAGGCTCGTACTCCGTGATGAAGTACGGGCTGGCCTCACTCGATCCCCTCTCTCTCGTCTTTTGGCGCCTCTCCATCGGTTTCATAATCCTGGCCGGTTGGATAGCGATCAGGCGCTATGACCTCAGGATCGGCTGGCGCGATGGGTTGCGGGTCGCATCCTCCGGGATATGCATCGCCCTCTCCAGCTATCTCACCGTGATCGGCGTGGAGATGTCGCACGCTTCCGACGCCTCGCTGCTGTATGTGTTCGAGCCGGTCTGGGCGATCATCCTGGCTTGCATCTTCCTCAAGGAACGCATGCTCATGAGCACGATCCTTGGCCTTGTCATCGCGATCGCGGGTCTCGTAAGGCTTTCGGGTTTCGATATCGCGGCCGGGGGTCTCCCGGACAGCGGCGTGGGACTGGGCAACGCGCTCATAGTCATAGGCCTCATGTCGGAAGGGCTTTTTTCGATAATGCTCAAGCCGGCGTCGAAACGCAGGCCAGTGGTCGTGCTCCTGGCGGGCGTGCTCCTGGTCGCCTCGCTCACCCTTGCGATTCCGATGCACTTCAAAAACGGATTCAGCCTTGCGATCGACAGGGCCGGGATCTTTTCCATCGGCTACCTCGCCGTCATCTGCACCGCGTTGGGTTACTCGGTCTGGGTTGCGGTGCTGCGCCATGTGCCGCTCTCGGTCATGGAGTTCACCATCTTCATACAACCGATCGCAGGCATGCTCATCGCGACCGCGGCGTTGGGCGAACCGATCGACAACCGCGTTATCTGGGGCGGTGCGCTGTGCATCGCAGGCATGGCGGTCGCCGTGACAGGGCACATCAGGTATGCGAAAAAGAACGGAAGAGCGTTGGCCACAAAAGATTTCGTAATGCCCGCAGATGCGCTTTGACACTGAATATCCACAATCCAAGTTCAGCTTAAATTAGATATAATTGTGCATAATTGTTGAAAAAAGTTTGACTCAAATGATGTAATTCATTATAATTACTCTGGAATTGATAAGCGATTGAAATTCTAACCTTTTTCAAAGGAGGGGGAAATGGTAAAGAAGAAGAAAAAGGTGACAAAGAAGAAAAAGGTCACCAAAAAGAGGAAGAAGGTAGCGAAGAAGAAGAAGAAGGTTTCCCGCAAGAAGAGGAAGTAAGTCTCCTCAAGGAGAGCTTACGCCGGGGGCCCAATCGGGCTCCCGTTTTTTTTGTCCCGTCTATTTGGGTTTTTGCCTTGTTAGGCAATATCGATTGTGTTAACTGCGCACCCCGAATTTTGATACATGGTTGATTCGGCCTAACTTAAGGCAGGAGGCGGACAATGTCACAATATGTGCCCAACAGAATCTACCTCACGAAGGGCGTCGGCAAACATCGCGAGAAGCTGCAGAGTTTCGAGATGGCCCTCAGACAGGCGCGCATCGCGCACTTCAATCTCGTCAGGGTTTCCAGCATTTTCCCGCCCGGATGCAAGATCATCAACAGGGCCGAGGGGATACTCAGGCTTTCTCCGGGACAGGTCGTCTATTGCGTGCTTTCGGATTGTGCGACCAACGAGCCCCATAGGCTGATCGCGGCTTCGGTCGGTCTCTCCCTGCCAAAGAACAAGGAATTCCACGGTTATCTCTCCGAGCATCACGCGTTCGGCCAGAACGAGCGCGCCGCCGGAGACTACGCCGAGGACCTGGCCGCTGAGATGCTCGCCACGATCCTCGGAGTGGGTTTCGACGCCGACAAGTCCTGGAACGATAGAAAGGGCACATGGACGATCTCCGGCGAGATCGTCCGCACCTTGAACGTAACTCAATCCGCAGTCGGCGACTCTAAAGGGTTGTGGACCACTGTCGTCGCCGGGGCGATCTTCGTCCCGTAAGGAAATCCATATGCAACCATCGATCACAAATAATTTCCTGGGTCTTGAGCCCAAGGACTGCGATTATTCGCGCGCGCGCGTCGTGGTTCTCCCGGTCCCGTACGAGGCCACCGTGAGTTACGGAGGAGGAACCTCGAAGGGGCCGGCCGCGATAATTGCGGCCTCTCAGCAGGTGGAGCTGTACGACGAGGAGCTCTCTTGCGAGCCGTCCGAGATAGGGGTTGCGACTATGGACCCGGTCGATGTTTCCGGCGTTTCACCCGGCGAACTCTATGAGAGGGTCGCGCCGCACGTCTTGAAGATATTGCACGACGGGAAGATTCCGCTTTCGCTCGGCGGCGAACACTCCGTGACGCCCGCGATATTCGCTGCGCTCCAGAGGATTCACCGGGACACGACCGTGCTGCAGTTCGACGCGCATGCGGACTTGAGACAGGAATACGACGGCGAGCCGATGAGCCACGCCTGCGCCATGGCGAGGGTGAGGGAACTCGCGCCGGCCGTCCAGGTAGGCATCCGCAACCTTTCGCGCGAGGAGGCGGCGTGGATCGAGCGCGACCGCCTTCCGGTTTTCTTCGCGCACCGGATGCGCAAGGACCCCGACTGGATGAAGAAGGCGCTGGCCGAGATAAAAACGGAGAAGATCTACATCACGATCGACGTGGACGCCTTCGATTCCTCGGTGGTCCCCATGACCGGAACCCCCGAGCCAGGCGGCATGGGATGGTACGAGGTCACGGAGTTTCTCAGGCTCGTCATGAGCCGCAAAAAGACGGTCGGCATCGACATCGTGGAGTTGGCGCCGCGCGAGGGGATGCACGCGTCGGACTTCCTCGTGGCGAAGCTGGCCTATAAGTGCATCGGATATCTCGGGAATCACTGAACGGTGTAGCCGAATTTCTGGGTGAGGGACGCTATCGCGTCTCCCTGCCTGAGCAGGTGATTGGCAACATCCCACTCGTGGCTGTCCAGGATGATGCCGGTGTCGATGAGGAGCCAGGCGAATCGTTCACTGTCCACGTTGCCCTGCAGGACCTCGACGCACATTGCTTTTAGATACGGATCCATTTCCCCCTCCTTGGATCCTGCCCCAGTATCTAACTTGTTGATATTTCTATAAAATAAACTTCTATAACCTATGCATAATTAAGCTTAATTTAGATATATTTTATGTATATCTTATATCAAGTCAAGTACATATAAAGATATTTAATGAATTTTTATAAATGATGAACAAATTTATTTGCCCCTTGAGCATGCCCCTCCAATCTGCTAACGAGTCGAGTTTCAAACGATTTCTCCGAACCATCGAGGAGTTTGGGATTTGTCTATCAGACTTCAAATGCTGGCTTTGATGATCGTTTCGGCGATTTTGTTCCCCTTTGATGCGCTGGGATTTGATCTTGCGAGTCATGTGACGGAATTTCGGCTCTCAAACGGCATGCGCTGGCTCGTCGTGCGCAGGGAACAGGCGCCTGTCTTCTCCGGCATGGTCATGATCCGCGCGGGCGGCATGGACGAGGCGTCGGGAAAGACAGGGCTTGCGCACATGTTCGAGCACATGGCCTTCAAGGGCACGAGCCGGATCGGCACAAAGGACTGGGCAAAAGAGAAACCGGTACTCGATAAGATCGAGGCGCTGGGGGCGGAGCTCACCGGAGAGACCGTCTCCGCCAAGCCGGACGCCAAGAGGATCGAAGAGATAGGCAAGGAGATGGCCGCACTCAAAAAGGAGGCGGCAAAATATCAGTCCGACAATGAGGTGTGGGAAATCCTGATGCGCAACGGCGGCAAGGGGATCAATGCCTACACCAGCAAAGACCTCACCGCATTTCACGCCAGCATGCCTTCGAGCAGGCTGGGCCTCTGGGCGGCAGTGACCGCAGAGATCGTCTTCAACCCCGCGTATCGCGATTTCTACACGGAGCGAAGCGTTATAGCGGAAGAGCGCAGGAGCGGAGTGGACGACGACCCTGACGGCGCTTTCGTGGAGAAGCTCCTCGCTACCGCATTTGAAAAGGGCGGCTACAGCTGGCCAACCATCGGCTCGGAATCAGACGTGATGGGGTTCACGACAGCAGACGCAAGGGCCTTCCATGAACGCAATTACGTTCCCTCCAACATGGTCGGGGTGATCGTCGGCGACCTGGACGTGGCAGGGGCCAAAGCTATCTTGCAGAGGGAATTCGGCAGATATCCGGCCAGACAGAGGCCTGCGCAGCCCCATTCAAAAAGCTCAAACACAGGGGGTCGCAGCGCCTCGCTCGAGTTCGCCGCAGCCCCGGCTATAGCGATCGCATTTCACAAGCCTACGCTCCCCGATCCGGCTGAGTACTCGTTCGACATAATGGCGACCCTCCTCTGCGAGGGGAGCTCCAGCAGGCTGAAGAAGAGGCTTGTCTTCGACGAGAGGATGGCGAAGGAGATATTCTGCAGCGACGGCTTCCCCGGCTCCAGGTCGCCCAACCTCTTCATGATATGGATCGAACCCCTGAAGGGCAAATCCACGGGCAAGATACTGGATGCAATCGAGGAGGAGATAGCAAGGCTTCGAGACGAGCCGGTGGACGAGGAGGAGATGGAGCGTGTCCGCAAGACGGTGACCTCAGCCATCATGTTCGCGATGGACAGCAACGAAACGTTCGCCGAGCAACTAGCCCATTTTGAAACCGTGTTCGACGACTGGAGGCTCCTGGGCGAATACCCTGAGAAGATATCCGGGGTGACGCCCGAGGACGTGCAGTCGGTGGCCAGAAAATACTTCGTGGATTCGAACCGTATAATTCTGGAGAGGAAGAGGAAACGATGAGAAGGGCCTTCGCATACATCGCCGTCCTCCTCTGCGCTGTCGCGTTTTCCCGCGATGCGGGTGCGGCATCCCGATATATAGCGGATCTGGAGAGGTCGGCGCTTCCGGAAGTCAGCGCCCCTGATGTCAGGGTGCTGGATCTCTCGAACGGCATGAGGTGTTATCTCCTGTCGGACACCGCCCTTCCCATAGTCAAGGCTGAGG
>JBAZOP010000062.1 GCA_041648665.1 bacterium
CGGCGGCTGCGCGTCTGCCGTCTCGCCCGCGCAGTCCGGGCACGGCAACAGGTCGGGCACCATGAACGCGCCATAGCGCGTCTGGCTCTCGATAACGCCGCTCCCGTTGCAGCGCGGGCAGACGCCGGTGAGAAGCGCGTGCAACTCGTCGGCGTCCATGCCCAGGCCTTCCGGCAGTTCACCGACGAAGCGCGTGTCCCAGTAGCCGCCGTCCCAGTCCCAGGACTGCTCGAAGACAGACGGGACAATGCGCGGATTGCCCGGCCAGACGCGCACGGCCAGCAGCTTGCCGTCCGCGGCGCAGATGGCCGCTTGGCGCTGCTCGCCAGCCAGGATGATGGTGCCAACGCTCACCGTGGCACCGTTCTCTCGTACCCACTCGCGGATGTCGTTTAGGTTCATGGCGCTCACCTTTCTCTCAAAACCAAGCCTTGCAGATAGTATAACATGACATCGCTGGCGCTGTCAACCAACTCGTTTGACAGTCTGGCGCTATTCGTATATACTGAATGACAGGAGGCAGTTATGAACCGGCAACTTCTACATCTGATCGTGCCAGACGAAATGCACCGCCAGGTGCGGCGACTGGCCCTGCGCCAGAACAAGCCCATTTCGGCGGTTGTGCGCGAGGCGGTGGCTGCGCACCTTGAGCGTGAACTCGGCGTGGAAGTGTCGCCAGTCATGCCTATCGGCGGCTGGCGCGGCGGCGGGAAGGCATGACGCGCGAGCAGGCGCGGGCGCTGGGCGTCGAGCAGCTGGCGCTGTTTGACAGCGGGGGCGAGACGTGGTAGACTAGGGAGCGTCTAGGGCAAATGTGGAATCTCAGGTCGTCCGCAAAGCGCCCCTTTTGTGCCCGATTCCGCAGCCCTAGACAAGCTCGGCGACCGGCACGAAGTGGGCGCTTTGCGTTTTAGGAGACAGAATGACGCAGCTAACGGTTGATCATGAGTTTCACGCCCTTATCCCGCCCCTGTCCGCGGATGAGCGCGCCGCCCTGGAAGCGTCCCTATTGGCCGAAGGCTGCCGCGACGCGCTGGTGGTATGGAATGACACCCTTCTGGACGGCCATAACCGCTACGAGATATGCCAGGCGCACAGCATTCCCTTCGAGACAGTGGCGCGTGACTTCGAGACGAGAGACGCCGCCAAGCTGTGGATCATCGATAATCAGCTGGCGCGGCGCAACCTGCCGCCCTACGAGCGGAGCCGGCTGGCGCTACTGAGGAAGCCGCTGGTAGCAAAACTCGCCGAAGACCGAATGAAAGTGGGTATAGCGAACCCTGATCAGATATCTGATCAGGGTAGAACGCTAGACATTCTCGCCGCCATCGCTGATGTGTCTCATGACACCATCCACAAAGTAGAAGTCATCGAACGCGACGCCCCGGCCCCCATCCGCGAGGCTGCCCGCGCGGGCGAGATGACGCCCAATCGTGCCTACAACCTCACCCGCGCGCTGGCACCGCTGCCCGCCGAGGATAAGGAACGCGCGGCGGCGTTGTGCGGCGACGAGCCGGGCAAGGCCGATATTTTGGCGCGGCTGCACAAGTCCATGAGGCACCCGGATAGCAACGGCACCTACGAGGAATTGCTGCGCACGGGCGGCTTTCACTACGGTGACGAGCTGGAACTGTGGTGCGATTTCGCCGCCGAAGACGTGGCAGAGATAGACAAGGCGCTGCTCACCATCGCGGGGCACCATGCCGCAGTGGGCAAAGACAGCAAGCCCCACGTTGCGCACAACAGCGGCGATAACGAATGGTACACGCCGGCAGAATATATTGAGGCTGCTCGCGCCGTGATGGGCGCGATTGACTTAGACCCAGCCTCAACACCAGAGGCGAACGCCGTTATAGGTGCTGCCCAGTTCTACACGTCTCAGGATAACGGGCTGGATCAAGCCTGGGCAGGGCGCGTATGGATGAACCCGCCATACGCGGCTGAGCTAATCGGCGATTTCTGTGAGAAGCTGGCAAAACACTATCGCGCCGGCGAAGTCAGTGAGGCAATCGTGCTGGTGAACAACGCAACTGAGACCAAGTGGTTTCTTTCGCTGGCGCAGGTGGCGACTGCTATGGTGTTCCCGACGGGCCGCGTTCGGTTCTGGCACCCGCGCAAAACGAACGTTGCCCCGCTTCAAGGACAGGCCATCGTCTATATCGGGCCTAACGCAGACGAGTTTCTAGACGCATTCACGAGGTTCGGAATTGGCTGCCGAATCGTTTGATCAGGCACTAAGACGAGGCCGAATTGGCGAGGGGCTGATTGCGCGCTGGCTGAATAGACGCGGCTGGCATGTGCTGCCCGCTTACGAGATTGAGATTGCACATGGGAAGGGGCCACGGCTGTTTATGGCAGACAGCACCGAGGCTATCACGCCCGATCTACTCATCTTTAAGCAACGCCAATTTTTATGGGTAGAGGCCAAAAGCAAAAGCGCATTTACTTGGCACCGCAACAGCCAGACTTGGCAAACAGGCATTGACCGGCGACACTGGCACGAATATCTGAGGGTGGCAAAAGAGACTCAAATCCCCGTTTGGTTGATGTTTTTACATCATCCGGACGGCGTAGCAAAGGATACTCCAACAGGAATGCGCGGGCCTTCTGGCTTATTCGTAGGCAATTTAGAGCACCTAAAAAGCAACGTGCATCATGAGCACGACAACCACGGTCCGACGGGCATGGTGTACTGGACCCATAGCGTTCTTACACTGGCAGCAGAATACTATGAGATTGATGACGATGCCCTGCCCTTCTAGCACTGAGGAACAGCCATGACCACACCCACCATCATCCGCACCCCGAAAGACGGTAGCAGCCCCTACGTCGCTACGTCGCGCGCTGCTGCCCAGGACGAGCGCCTGTCCTTTGAGGCGCGCGGCCTGCTATGGTATCTGCTGAGCAAGCCGAGCGACTGGAAGGTAGTGATCGGCGACCTCATGAAGGCAGGCCACTGCGGACGCGACCGCGTTTACCGCATCCTGCGCGAGCTTCAAACGGCAGGCTACCTCATGCGCGAACGTCAACAGCAAGACGCAAAAGGACGCCTGATGCCCGCGACTTACCGGGTGTATGAACGACCGCATACTGAAAACACGTATACGGAACCGCACGCGACAACTGAGCCGGAACCGTGTACTGAAAAACCGTATACGGAAAACCGGACACTACAGAATAGAGATGTACAGAAAGATCAAGAGACTGCAGCCGCGCCAAAAAACGGCGCGACTGCGGGCGCGCAGGCCAAGCCAAAGAAGCCACGTCAGCGCGATCCCATCTTTGATGCTATCGCTGAGTGCAGTTTCAGCGTCCCGGTAGGCGCTGAGGTGGCGAAGGATACCGCGCAGCGCGTGGGCAGGGTGAGGCGCGAGGTGCTGACGATATACCCGGACGTGACGGAGCACGAGTTGCGCGGTGCCTACTCCTGGCACGTAAACGCGCAGAAGCTCACTGCGCCACGCGATCCGGTAAAGGTAGTGACGATGGTGGGGGTATACCGCGCGCAGCATCGTCCGGCGGCGGCCTCGGTCATTGTGCGCGATCCGGACTGCGCGGTATGTGGCGGGACGGGGCTGGTGCTCCCGGCGTTGGGGGCGTATGAGGACGGCGACCCGCGCGCGAACACTCCGATACAGTGTCCGGTGTGCGTGAAGGCGGCGCGCGCAAGTGAGGCGCAGAGAGAGGCGGTTGGGCCATGAGCGGCGATAACGGACACAAACCATCGGTGCCACTGGCACCACACAGTGTGGATGCAGAGGAAGCGACTATCGGCTCCGTGCTGCTCATGCCGGACGCCATCCCGTCGCTGGCCGAGTTCCTGCAAGCCGACGACTTCTTCATCACCCGCAACGGCTGGGCCTGGGCTGCCATCCTGTCGGTCTGGCGGCGCGGCGACGCGATAGACTACCTCACTGTAGCGGCGGAGTTGGCGGCACGCGGGCAGCTTGACGAGTTCGGCGGCGCGGCGCGGCTGACGGGACTGATCAATCAAACACCGTCGGGTATCTATGCTGAGACGTATGGCCGCCTGGTGCAGCGCGCGGCGTTACGGCGGCGGCTGTTGGTGGCGGCGAGCGACATCGCCAAGCTCGCGCAGGACGAAGAGCGCGACGTGACGGCGCTGTTAGACGAGGCGCAGGCGCGCATCACGCAGGTGGCGGCGGGGCGTACCGGGCCGCGCGAGACACAGCCACTCCGGGCGGTGCTGAGTGAGACGTTTGACGACTTGGAGCGGGCGCGACTGACCAAAGCGTCCGGTATCCCGACCGGCTTTGACGAGATAGACGGGCTGCTCGGCGGGTTGCAGAAGTCAGACCTGATCATCGTGGCCGGGCGTCCGGGCATGGGCAAAACATCATGGCTGCTGACCGTCGCCATGAACGCGGCGCGCAAGGGGACGCGCGTCTTTGTGGCGTCGCAGGAGATGACCAAGAGGCAAGTCGGCGCGCGTTTGCTGGCGATACAGACGGGGATCAGCACCAAGCGCCAGCGTACGGGCCAGGTAACTGATGCTGAGTTCTCTAAGTTGACGGCAGGTATTGCGCAACTGGAGAACCTGCCGGTGTGGGTGGACGATGTGAGCAACCTGACGCCGGAGCAGTTGCGGGCGAAGGTGCTACGGACGCACGCGCAGCACGGCGTAGACCTGATCATGGTGGACTACCTGCAACTGATGCGCGGCGGGGGGCGTTTTGAGAACCGTGTACAGGAAGTCACCGAGATTTCGCGGTCACTCAAGGCGCTGGCCAAAGAGTTGAACGTGCCGGTCGTGGCGGCGGCGCAACTGAACCGAGCCGTCGAAAGCCGGGCGGATAAGAAGCCGCTGCTGAGCGACCTGAAAGAGAGCGGCAGCATCGAGCAGGACGCCGACGTGGTGATGTTTCTTCACAGGCCGGAGTACTACGACCCGCACGCGGCGAAGGGCGAATGCAACATCATTCTCGCCAAGCAGCGCAACGGGCCAGTTGGGACGGCGAGCCTGTACTTTGACGCAGTGCTGACGAAGTTCAGCAACCTGACGCGCCAGACGGTTGATCTGGCAACGTTCTAGGGAGAGAGGAAAGAGACTGTGCCTAACTTCGAGCATCATCTTATCGTCGGGCACGTCGGCGGCGACGTGACTCTGCGCTACACCCAGTCCGGGGTGGCCGTCGCCTCGTTCTCGCTGGCCGTCAACGATAGGCGCAACAAAGACGCGCCGCCGACCTGGTATCGCGTGACGTGTTGGCGGCAACTGGCGGAGTTCGCTAACGAGTACGTGCGCAAGGGCGCGCCGCTGCTGGTATCGGGCGGGCGGCTGGTGCAGAGCGAGTGGCAGACAGACGCGGGCGAGAAGCGCACGTCCCTGGAGTTGACAGCGGACGCGGTGACGCTGCTGGGCAGCAAGGCGGACGCGGGCAATGAGGAGGCGGGCGGTGACACAGACGCATTCCCGTTCTAACGGCCTGAGCGTGCGCTATGGCAAAACATGGAGCAGCGACGTGGCGGGCCTTCTGGACTACCGCCTGGACAACGGCACGCTGGCGGTCGCGCTCGACTACGCGGCGGTGAGGGCGGCACGGAAGGATCAGTCGGTGACGACTTGCACCTGGGCGCTGGACGGGCGCCTGTACGCGACGAGCATGGTGACGGTCGTTCCGGCGCGTAACGAGATGCTGGTGCTGGCGAAGGAGGCGAAGGGTGACTAACCTGGCGTTCCTGTGTTTCGCGGTGTTCGTGTTTGCGGCGACGGTGGCGCTACTCATCATCGTCGCCGGCATACTGGAGGAGGAGGACTGATGCTGACCGTTGGGAGCCTGTTCGCTGGTATTGGTGGCATCGACCTTGCCTTCGAAGCGGCGGGCTTTCGCATAGCATGGCAGGTGGAGATAGATGACTTCTGTACAGACATCCTCAGCAAGCGATGGCCGGACGTGCCACGCTACCGAGACGTGCGAGAGTGCGGCGCGCACAACCTCGCCCGATGCGACGTGCTCACCGGCGGCTTCCCGTGCCAGGACATATCTGTGGCCGGGCAAGGCGCGGGTATTCTGGCTGGCACGCGCTCTGGTCTTTGGTTCGAGTTCGCCCGAATCATTGGCGAGCTACGACCCCGACTCGTGCTCCTGGAGAACGTCCCAGCTATCACTACTCGCGACGGAACAGTCGTACTTGGCTCGCTTGCCGCGCTGGGGTATGACGCGCGGTGGGGTGTTATATCAGCGGCGGACGCCGGGGCCAGTCACCAGCGCGAACGGTGGTGGTGCGTGGCCTTCGCCCAACATCCGCGACCACCACTCACAGGGCGCGGGCATGAATCCAAAGGCGCGCAGCGTGGCGCTCTCTACGAGGGTCGAAAAGATGGGGGCCAACTGGCCTACGCCGACGGGAGACGATGCGAACAACGCGACACGGCAATCGGGCGCGTTCCAGAGCCTGACGCGGGCGGCTTGGGCGACACCAGCGGCGCGGGACTGGCGCAGCGGGAAGGCCAGCGACGAGACGATGGAACGCAACTCCCGTCCACTGAACGAGCAGGTGGAGATGATGTGGCCGACACCGCGAGCGGGCAGCGACACAATGGTCGGGGGTACAAACCATTGGAAGGCGTTGCAAAAGACGGACTTGAAGGACGGGCGGAATGCCCTGAATCCCGACTGGGTAGAGGCGCTGATGGGCTATCCGCCTGGCTGGACGAATCCTACAGCCGCCTACACGTCGCGCGACCTGGGCAGCTTCAGCACGAGTGGGAGCCGCCGCGAGTCGCCAGCGGGCAATCAGGACGGGTCAACAGACTGAAGGCGCTGGGCAATGCGGTGGTACCGCAGGTCGTGTACCCGATAGCGGTAATGATGCACAAATGGCTGGAGGAAGCGGACTGATGCTAACCATCGCACGACTTGAGGAGTTGGAGCGCGCGGCGGCGCTGGGCTGGCGCGTGTTTCGGGTAACGGCGGACATGCTGCGCGACGACCCGCATGGGGTTGTGGACATGGTGCGCGCGGCGGAGAATGCGCTGGCGTCCTATCACGAGGATTGTTCATTGAGTGTGCGGGCGTCGGAGTTGGCGGAACTGTGTCTGGCGGTGCGGCACGGCGATAGAATATGGCAAACCCTGAATGATCAAGAGATTCGTATCAGACGGTTGGAATATGCGAGCGAGCACGGGACGCGGGTGCCGCCGTCGCGGGCGTCCGAGCCGGACAGCGTGCCAACGGCGGACTTCATGGCGCTGGGGGACTGTGAGGAGGAAACCGCCTATCCTGAACATCTGAAATGGCGGTGGAGCATGGGCGGTACAGACACGCCGGAGCAAGGGATGACTCGTATTTACGACGCTGACATTGACCGGAGTATCATTCGGCGACAGGCTCGCGACCTGCTCGACCGTGCGCGCGCGATTAGCCATAGCTGGGAACAGTTCGCCAGGCCGTCGAATTCCTCGAATAGCGGGTCGGAGTGGCTTCAGTACCGCGAGTCTGCTAAGTTGCTGAAAGAGGTCATCGCGCTACTGGGGCGCATTGCGGGGGAGACGGGGAAATGACCAGGATGCAGACGGCTGACGCTCTGGAATGGCTGGCGTCCGTGTTGGACGCCGATGGCCGCGATCCGCTGCCCTGTGACCGGATGATGCTGACGCTGGTGCTGTCTGAACTGTCCGACCTGCGCAGCGCGCTGACTGTGGCGACGCAGGACAGCGAATCGGCAGCGGCACTGCGCGCGGCGCAGGAGCGGCTTGAGGAATGTCGGCGGGCACTGGTGGCCCGGTCGCAGGAGATCGTGCGGCTGAAGCGGCTGGTCGAAGAGAAGAATCGCGCCATTGGTGAGTATCTGGCGGAGGGGGAGTGATGCGTCAGAGTGGCCGGGGCAGGGTGAAAAGGTGGGGCTGGAGTAGGCCGGGCGCTGACCTAAGGTAGGACCAGATGCAGGCAACTACAACACGCTGTTTGAAGGTGTACATCCGGGGTGGGGCGAGTGGGGCAGACCGTCAATTGATGGCCCGACTCATGGCTGACCGCGCGCATGGTATCTGCTATTCGGAGACCCTGCGCCGCGCCCTGCGTCACTACTACAACCTTGACCGTCCGGCCCCACCCGCTTCCGACAATGGCCAATCAGCCACCAGCGCGGTGCTGCTACTGGCGGCCCAGGTGCGCGACCTGACCGCAGAGGTCGCGCGTCTGAGGGCGGAGGTCACGGCCATGCGGAGAGACTTAGCCTATGCGCTGGAGGTGGTGCAGTCATAGACCCCACAGCTAAAGCTGGGGGCATCCAAACGGAGGTTCCGGTGAAGCATCATTGCTGTCCAAACTGCGGCGCGACGTTGGTGCTCGTCAACGGGCACTTGGCCCACCTTTCGCCCGCCGCCTTGCGTATAATCGAAGCCGCGCCTGATGGCTTTAGGCGCGGCTCTCCCATGCCCGCCCACGCCCTCGGTGCGGCTATCGGCTACTCCGAGTCATCTACCCGCCGCGCGCTGCGTGAACTTGCCGAAGTCGGCGTGGTCTTCGCCATCGCCTATGGCAAGCGCACGATACGTCATCGCTATGCAGGTGTGCCCGCGCAATTGCTTCCTCGCACTTCTCCCCACCATTCCGCCAATTGACGCCACCGCCTTCCCGTGAAAGTTGGCGTTTCCTTGACTTTTCCTGGTGTAGACTGTAGATAGAGGCACCATAGAGTGCCATCCCAGCGCGGGGCGCATCCCTTACCGACGCGCGCACCGTGCAAAGGCGGGCAGATGATACGGCTCGCCGCCGACGCGCACAGATACATTTTCCGCCCGATGCGCTGGGAGATGACGTGAGGCAGGGCCGCGAGTATGCGGTGACCGGGGCCGTGCGGGGATCATGCCCCCGCCGCGTCACTGTGGCCGACGAGCGGCGGGAAGGTGCGAGTCCAACAAGATATCCCGGCAGCCGCGGGCCACAATCTGCGCCGAAAATCTACTGTATCGGGGAATGTCCGACGCAGAGGCACTCCAACCGCGAATGCGGGCAAGGTGCCGGATCGGACTAGGCGCATGGCTCTGAAACCGGGCACATCCCGGTAAGTAGGAGCCTTCCGGCGGCGCACGGCCTATGTGCGCAGTATGCCTCGTGACCTGCTTATACACCAATCGCGGGAGCGAGGCAGATCCGCCCTCACGTTCTACGGGATGTGAGGAGACCCCCCACGCTGCTTCGGTGGCGTGGTGCGGCGCTACAGGTGAAAGTCGGCTTCCTTCATGCCGTGCGCGCGGTAGCCGCGCCTAGCCTATAGCGTCCGCGCACGAAAGCGGGGCGGGCGGCGAGCGGACTCGGACTTGGACGTTCTAGCAGCGTCAACCGCCGCCGAAAAGGGAGCCGAGTTCCCGCCCCGCCGGTTGTGAACGCGGCAATGCCGCGCTGCGAGCCGGGCGCATTCCCGGCCCTCTCCTCAGGCGTGGGGGCGGCTATAGCGCTGCGCTTTGAAGGTGCCGCCCCCTGGGAGATTGCATGACGAAGCGGAAGACATACAGCGATAAGTTCAAGGCGGGGGCGCTCATCATGCTTGAGAGCGAGGGCTACCCGCAGGATCGCTATGCTATGCAGAGAGTAGCTAGAAAGCTGAATGTGCCCAACCGGACGCTGCGTCATTGGGCACATACCAAAGATGGCGAGGAATTCGCCGAGCTTTGCCAAGAACAAAAAAAGAGCATCACGACCCTGATCGAAGACGAGATTCGGATGGCGTTTGAGGCGCTAGGCATGGCCCGCCCTGATGCGAGCTATCGTGATCTGACCACGAGCATCGCCATCTTCATTGACAAGATGCAGCTGCTATCGGGCAAGCCGACGGAACGCAGCCAGCAGCAGATTAACGTGTCAGGGCTAGAGCACCTGGCGGGCATGAGTGACGATGAACTCTGGACGGTTATCCGCCCCACAACTGGAGTTGAGGCGGCGCGCCATTGAACGCGCCCGCGGCTCATTAACATCATACAAGCTGCTGATCTGGCGGCGCTACCAGCACGCGCCGCATCTGGACGCGCTCGACCGCCTGCTCGCTCAGTGCAGCCAGCACGCGGCCACGGGCGGGGCAGCTGGCATCGGGCATCTCATCGTTGAGATGCCGCCCCGCCACGGCAAGACGACCACCATCTCGCGCCTGTTCCCGACGTGGCACCTGGGCAACAACCCGGAGCACCGCGTGATCCTGGCGAGCTACGGCGCGTCGCTGGCGGAGAAGAACAGCCGCTACGCGCGCAACGTGCTCATGCTACCGCGCTACCAGGCCGTGTTTCCGGGCGTGGCGCTCGATATGGCGAGTCGGGCGGTGGATGCCTGGGACTTGGCAGCGCCGCATGAGGGCGGCCTGGACGCTATCGGGGTAGGGGGCGGCGTGACGGGCAAGGGCGGCCACATCATCATTGTAGACGACCCGGTCAAGTCGCGCGCCGAGGCGGAGTCGGAAACATACCGTGAGAAGGTGTGGGACTGGTTCACTGACGACCTGTATACGCGGCGCGAGCCGGGCGCGGCGGTGATCGTGGTCATGACCCGCTGGCACATGGACGACCTCGTGGGGCGGCTGCTGAACCGGCAGCCCGGCGTCTGGACGCGGTTGCGGATGCCGGCGCTGGCCGAACCAGACGACAACCTGGAGCGCAGCGAGGGCGCGGCACTGTGGCCTGACCGCTACCCGCTGCGCGAACTGGCGAACATCCGCTCAGCGCTTGGCGAATACAGTTGGTCGGCGCTGTACCAGCAGCGACCCGTGCCGGCAGAGGGCGGGCTGTTCAAGCGGGCGGCGTTCCACCTGATACCGCGAGCGCCGGAAGTGACGCGGGCTGTGCGCTACTGGGACTTAGCGATGAGTGACCGCACCAGCGCGGACTACACGGTCGGCGTGCTGCTGGGGCAGACGGAGGCTGGGCGGCTGGTCGTGCTGGATGTGGCGCGAGCACAACTGGACTGGCCATCAGTGCCGAGCTTCGTGGCAGAGACGGCGCTACGTGACGGGCCGGACGTGGCGCTGGGCTTCGAAGAGAAGGGCTACATGAGCCGGGCCGGGCAGGAGTTGGCGCAGGATAGCCGTCTGCACAACTTCAGCATCTGGGGCTTTCCGAAGGACAAGGACAAGCTGACGAACGCGCTCCCATTCGCCGCGCGGGTGGGACAGGGGCTTGTGGACGTTGTGGAGGGGCACTGGGCCTGGGAGTTCATAGACGAGCTATGCAGCTTCCCGGCGGGTGAACATGACGACCAGGTAGACGCGGCGAGCGGGGCGTATGGGATGCTGGGGACGATTGCGGGGAGTGCGAGCCTAACGTATGCAGACGAATACACGATTGGGGCCGGTGATTTCTAGGGCGCGACGGGCGCTGATTGAGCGCATCGAGAAGACGCTCGACCCGCAAGCGCCCGCCTACATGGTGCGTGGGCCGGAGCGCATGATCGACGACGGATGTGATTACGACCGGGGCTATGACCCCAGGCCGGAGATCGTGAAGGCAGAGGACGCCGCGATGAGACGGCGCGGAAGGGGTAACAATGACGCAGAGTAAAAGCAATTATGGCGGCAATACCCGCATGGCGGTGGAGTTTACAGCGTCCATTCCCAGCGGATCGCCCACCAGCACGACGTTTGAATACCCATTCGGCCTGTTCGCCCTGGGAACGATCACGCCGTCAGGCACTATCCCGGCGGCGGCGGGCACGCATATCAGCATTCATGCCCAGGACATCTGGGGTGTGTGGCGCTCCGGCCTGTCGTACGAGAGCGGCTATGCCAACTGGTGCATTCTTTTCCCAACGGGCGGGGTGATGCATGACATGCCTCCGGCGTGGTTTGGCGTGGCGGGCAGCGCGCGCTTGGTGCTAACCAATGGCAGCGGGAGCGGCGTACCGGCGACGGGCTCGCAGGTGTTTTCGCTGAGCATGAAGGCGTGACGATGAGAACGCGGCTGGCAGTCTGGCGCGCCCGGATACGGGCACAGTGGCGCAAATGGCGCACGCCGCTGACGGCAACAGGGGCGGCGATCCCCGCGCCGGAGTACGTCATTCATGACGGCGTGGATTACAGCCAGCCCGCGCTACTGCCGTTCTGGGTCAAGGCGCATGGGGCGAAGGCGGTGGGCACGTTCCTGGAATCCACGCAGCGCCAGACGATGCGCTTCCAGTTTGACTCGCCATACCGCAGCGCGGCGTATGACGGGCCGATCACCATGCCGGTCGAAGATCCATTGGAAGAGTGGTCATTTGAAACGCGCAAGACGGTGCTGACTAACTGCCACGCGGCCTACCAGCGCAACCCGCTCGCCAAGCAAGCCGTCCAGATCACGCGGCAGTTTGCCGTCGGGCGCGGGCACGTCGTGACCTGCCGTAATCAGGATGTGCAGGCGGTCATTGATGAGTTCCGGGCCAATCCTGAGAACGCCGTTGAGGAGATGGACAAGACGCTGCTCCAGGACTTGCAGGTAGACGGCGAGATATTTCTACGCAAGGTGGCGGGTGAGAACGGCGGTGGCGTGATTGTGCCGCTTCCGCCCTGGCACATTGTGGAGATTGAAACTGATCCCGGCTTCTTCCGGCGCGTGCTGCGCTACCACTTGCAGTACACGACGGGCACGCAGAGCACGACCAGCGTGGGCGGGCAAATTGTAGACGAGTGGATCGACGCGGCGGAGGTGCTGCACGTTGCGGTCAACCGGCACAGCTACGAGTTGCGCGGGCGGCCCGATCTGTTCGTGGTGCTGCCCTGGCTGCGGGCATACAAAGAGTGGATGGAAAACCGGGCACGTCAGAACATGTGGCGCGGGGCGCTGCTCTGGGACGTGACGATCAGCGGGGCCACGCCCAACAACGTCGCCAGCGCCGTATCACGCTACACCAAGCCGCCGACGCCGGGCAGCATCATCGTGCACAGCGACCGCGAGGTGTGGCAACCGCTCAGTAACAGCGTGGGCGCGGCGGACGTGTCTGAGGACGGGCGGCAAATGAAGCTCATGACCGCCGTCGGCATGGGCTTACCGGAGTATATGCTCAGCGACGGACAGAACGCCAATCTCGCCAGTGCGACGGCTCAGCAGTTGCCCGCGCTGTGGAAGTTCACCGATGCACAGCAGACGATGGCCGAACAAGTGTGGATGCCGATCTACAGGTGGGTTATTCAGATGGCAATCAACGCCGGGCGGCTACCTGACGAGGTGCCGGTACAGGACGCCGACGGGGACGAGATTCTGGGCGCGGACGATGCGCCGGAGATGATCGACACGCTGGACGCCGTGCATGTCAAGTTTCCTGACTTGCAAGAGGACGACCCGAAGACGCTGGCCGAGGCGCTGGCGATTGCGACGATGAGCGGATGGGTCAGTGACGAGGGCGCGGGCGACATCATCACGGCAACGTTGGGGCTGGACGCGGCGGTCGAGCGCAAGCGCATCGAGCGCGAGAAAGAGGCGGCGCGTAGTGAGGTAGCGCAGGGGCTGGCGCTGAGGCCGCGCGACATCGGCCTGCCGGACGAGGGCGAAGGCGAAGACACAGAAGGCGAGGAACGTGGGGAGAAGCCGACAGCCGCGCCTGCCGCTGCCTGATGACGGAGCGCTCATTACCCGCACGCTCTGGTCAGATAGCGAGGCGCTGCGCACAGCAGAGTCATGGGTCAGGCGGCGCATTTACGGGCTGGAGAAAGAACAGGCGCGGGCGCTGTATGAGTTGTACCTGAAAAGCTACCGTGAGGTAGCAGGCACCTTGACAATGGCATACGGTGATGACGGCAAGCCGGTCTTTGCGCGGCGGGCCATCCTGCTAGAGCAGATGGAGCGCGAGATTAACGCATTGATCGCACAGGCCGAGGCGCATATAGACACGGCGTTGATAGATGCGTATGAGCAGGGCTATGCCGGGCGCGCGTGGGTGTTGGATCAGGCGACTAATCCAAATATTCCGATACGCTTTCGACCTGTACTGCCCGCGCAGGCCATTCGTTCTCTGCTGTTGCAGCCGATGATGGGCCGTGACCGGCGCTATATGGGGCAGGACTGGCATACCGAACTTGGCTTTGCCCGCGAGGAGTTCGTGCTGCGCACCAAACGCAGCCTGACGGCAAGCATGGTGCAGGGTGAAGGCATAGGCGCGGCAATGCGCCGGTTGCGCGACGAGTACGGTATCCAGACGGACAGGCGCAAGGGCTTTACGCGCAACTTCTACCAGACGACCATGATTGCCCGCACGGAAATCCTGCGGGCGAGCAACCTGGGCGCGCTGGCGGTGTATGAGGAGAATGCCGACATCCTGAGCGGTTGGGAGTGGACGGCAACTAAGGACGAACGTACCTGTCCTATTTGCGGCGCGATGGACGGCAAGCGGTTCAAGTTCAACGACCCGCAGCTACAACCGCCGTCGGGCAGCCATCCGGGATGCCGTTGCACCATCGTCCCGGTGCTAAAAGATGAGCGTCTGATGAATGAGGTTGCTGGAATACGAGAGACTTACAGCGAGTGGGCGGCGCGCAACGGCATGATCACCGATGGCGGGCTAGACGAACAGCGGGGCGCAGCGCCGCCGAAAGCCAAGAAGGAGTGACGCCATGCCCTACACGACCGACACAGTACCGAAGCACGTTCCGCCCGCGCAGGCGAAGAAGTGGGTGGGCGCATGGAACGGCGCGTATGACCAGTGCCGGGCGAAGGGCGGCGAGCAGGAGAAATGCGAGACGTATGCATTCCGGGTGGCAAACGCCCTGCTCAAAGAGGGCGAAAGCGGGGGCACGATGGGGAAGGTAGACAGCAAGACGCTGGTCTTTGTGGAAACGCTCGACTTGGCCGAAGCGGTCATTGACAACGACGCGCAGACGGTACGCCAGCGCATCATCCGCCCAGGGCGCAGCGCCAACGGGCGTGTGTACGGCGCGGACGTGTTGCAGCGGGCGACGGCGCTCTTTGAGGGCGTCAAGACGTTTGCGGATCACCCGTCGGCGGGCGAGCGGCGCGACCGCCCGGAGCGCAGCGTGCGGCAGATTACCGGCTGGCTGGACGGCGTTGAGTACCACGAAGACGGTATCTATGCGGTGCGCCATTTCACGCGCAACCAAGCCGGGCAGGACATGTGGGCGCTGGTGCGCGACATCGTGGAAGGGCGCGCGCCGGCCACGCTGCTCGGTGGCAGTATCAACGCCGTGGGGCGGGCCAGCAAGGGCGATAATGGCGACCTGATTGTTGAGAGCATCACGGCCGTGCACAGCGTGGATGACGTGACCACGCCGGCGGCGGGCGGCGGGTTCCTGCCGCTTGTGGCGGGCGCGGACGACCTGACGGCGCAGCTACTGAGCGCGCTGACTTACGATGAGTTTATCGCGGCAAGGCCGGAGTTTGTGGAGCGGCTGAAGCGGGAGTATAAGGCCGTTCGGCAGACGGAAGCGGTGGCTACCGCGTTGAATGAGAGGGATCAGGCGCGCGTTGCCCTGGTCGAAGCCGAAGGACAGATGAAGGCACAGGCGGACAAGGTGACTGCACTAGAGGCCGAACTTGCCAAGCTGCGCGGCGAACTGGCGCGCAAGGGGCTAGAGGTCGAGCTAGAGCGGGCGTTTCGCAAAGTGGCGCTTCCCGTCCCTATCGAAAACGAATTGCGTGAGGAAATCGCGGCGAGCGACCCAGTCCGCTGGCTGGACATCGTGCAACGCGGGGCGCGCATGGTGGCGCTCGGCGGAGCGAAGTCCGGCCCGGCAGTGAAGGGCGCGCCCCGGCTGGTGCAGGAAGCGGCCACGGTTGCCCTGCCCACGACGCCGGGGCCGATCAACATTGACGAGGTACGCTCGGTAGACGATTTCCTGGACGCTATCCGCAAGCGCCAGCAAGGAGGTTAGCAATGGCGGTAGCAGCTTCAGCTATCTTTGCCAGCACTCCGGCTCAGGAGGGCATGTATCTGTCCCTTCCTGCGTCGGGTACTGCGCATGAGATCAATCCGGGCGATTATGTCTCGTGGTCGGGCAACTATATCATTGCCACGCACACGGGCGTTGCGTCCTGGAAGGCGTCGGGTGTGGGCATCGCCTGCACGCGCAATCCTGCAAGGGACTGGGCGGGCCGGTTTGTCATCAACTCGGCGGTCGTTGTAGCGACGCGCGGCACGTTCGTTGTGTCGGCGGCGTTCTCTGGCAAGCCGCTTTTTGGCGTGCTGGCCGGGCCGGTCACGACTGGCTCTGGCGTTATGGCCGCGTCAGGCGTGACGGGCCTCGGCTCGACCTGGAATACGGCTGCGCCTGTCGCGGTTTCGGGCGGTACGGCGGCAGCGCCGGTTCCTGCTGTGGCGACGGTGTTTGAGTTCTCGGACACTGGCCCAGGCGGTACGGGTCAACTCGGCATCTGGCTCTGGCCGCGTAATGCGGACTACTACTAGGGGGTGCTGAGATGACACTTGACCGCGCACTCGTGACCAAGATTCTCGAAGGGGGCCGCGTTGAAGAGCGCGTGCTCACATCCATGCCGCTGACCATCACCGAGGACATGATCCCGTTCCCGCGTGACCGTCGTGGGCGGCGTACTGTTGACCCTGACAAGGTCGAACTGTCCGAGGCCGTAGCACTTGGCCCGGCACATACGGCGAACTTCCCTGACCTGCTGCGGCAGGGGCTGAACTTCATCTCAATGCAGTCCTACGCGATGGAGCCGGTCGTCTACCCGCAGTTGGTGGGGCCGGAAGTTGCGTCCAGCAAGCATCAGGAGGAGTACCTGCTCGACGCCGCGATGGGCACTGCGCCCGTTGTGGAGGAGGGCCAGGACTATCCTGAGGCGGCGCTGGCTCTGGAAGCCGGGAAGATCGTCAAGAACTATAAGCGCGGGTACATTGTGCCCGTGACCGAGGAAATGCGCCGCTTTGACCAGCTTGGCAAGGTGGAGCAGATCGCCGAGGCCGCTGGCCGTTCGCTGCGCGTGACTGAAGAAGACGTGGTGCTCGATGCGTTGACTACGGCGGGCAACTATACGCACAGCAACACGGCGGCTACCACGTTCTCGGCTGGTGGGCTGATCACAGCCTACAACGTCCTGGTGACGCAGCGCGACCGCACGGGCAACTTCCTGGGCGTGCGCCCGGATACGCTCGTCTGCGGGCCGCTGGTTTACTTCGCGGCGTTGCAGTTGCTGCGCTCGCAGCAGGTGATGCGCGCCCACGCCGATGATGACTCGACGGTCATCACGGTGGAGCGGTACGGCACCGGCGTGACCAACCCGTTCTACGGTCTGGTGGACACGATCATCATGACGCCCCGTTTTGGCAGCAGCTATCAGTGGCTGTTGGGCCAGCGCGGGCGCGGTGTGAAGTTCCAGCGCGTCGATCCGGCCCGCGTCCTGCCGCCTGAGTACTTCCCCGTCAATGACGTGTGGCGGTACTATGCGCGGACGTGGTTTGGTTTCGGCATCGTGGATGATCGGTTCTGGTACTACTCGTCCAGC